>JAFYUA010000191.1 GCA_017549745.1 Clostridia bacterium
CCCATAAGCCGCTCCCCTGTCATCATTGCCGACAAGAAATCCGTCATGCCGCTTTTCCCCGATGGACTACCCGATGCCGAAGAGGGCTGCGCACGCGGTGCAAGGCTGAGAGTTATCCCCTATTCATCGGTAGGTGCAAAAGATGGTCTGCTCACAGGCTTTGTGCCTGACCGCATAGAGCTCGACGGCAAAAGCACTGCCGATGTGGTAATTGCAATTTGCGACAATGCCCTTTGCGAAAATGACGAATACAATGCTCTCTTCAATCCAAACATACTAAAAATCACAGGAGGTTAATAATCATGCAAATGCTCACCAATCTGCCTCACAGCTTTAAAAAAATAATCTTTTCTATTTTGTCAAAGCAAGAGGTTCACTATATAGGAGGTCCGTCGAGTCTGCCGCCACCGCTTTGTGCCGAAGAAGAGGAAAAATACATATCTATGCTTGAATCAGACCCCAAAAACGCCAAACCCACGCTCATTGAAAGAAACCTGAGGCTTGTGGTATATATTGCCAAAAAATTTGAAAACACTGGAATAAACCTCGAAGACCTGATTTCTATAGGAACAATAGGTCTTATAAAATCAATAAACACATTCAAGCCACACAAAAAAATAAAGCTTGCGACATATGCATCAAGGTGCATCGAAAACGAAATCCTCATGTATCTGAGAAAAAATAGCAACCGAAGAGTCGAAATCTCGATAGATGAGCCGCTCAATGTGGATTGGGACGGCAATGAGCTTTTGCTTTCGGACATTCTGGGCACAGAATCAGACATTGTGTGTCACAACATTGAAAACGAGGTCGACAAGCAGCTTCTTACAATCGCACTGGAGCATTTGTCCGAGCGTGAAAAAAATATTATGAAGCTGAGATTCGGCGTGGGAAGCGGTGTGCAGAAAACACAGAAAGAGGTTGCTGATATGCTGGGGATATCTCAATCATACATATCGAGGCTCGAAAAAAGAATAATTCAGCGAATGAAAAAGGATATTGCCAAAATGATATAGTAAAAGCAGGTTGCTGACTTTGCAACCTGCTTTTGTCATATATTATCTGCTGAGCCAATTGTATATCATTATCATGGCATCTGCTCTGGTGAGAGACTTTTGCGGATTGAAACAGCCATTATAGCCGCTTATGACACCCATGGCACCCAGCAGGCTTATGTAGCCCTTATTCTTTGTGACATCTGTAAACTCTGACACATATATATCCTCATAAGCTGCGACCTCGCCATAGCCTGCCGCTCTTATCATATACACCGCCGCAAGCTCTCGTGTAACAGGTGAATCGGGTGCTTCTTCACCTGCAAGAACTATCCCGTTTGCAGCCGCACGGCGATAGTGAATAGAATAGTCAATTGACGAATGCAAAATTATCGGGTCACGACGAAGCACAGACTCAGTTAAAAGAGCCACAAATTCCTTTTGTGTGATGACCGAATCGGGCAAAAACTCGGAGCTTTCAAATCCTATGCCATATGATGCAAGAGTCTGGATTTGCTTTTCGGCGTAGTGAAGTGCGACATCGGTATATTTGCCAATTTCGGGCTCGTTCTCATAGGATATGAGCTTGCCTGAATCCGCATAGATTTGCGGTGGTTTGTTTTCATCGAGAATATACACCAATAATGCACCATCACAATATGCCATATTGTCAGCCGAGCATGTGGGATAATAGCAAAGTGAATAATCCACTTGCTCAAAGAGCTTTTGCGATGCCTCATATGCTGAAAGCAAATCATTTGGCTTGGGGAAATCGACATTCAATCGGGAAATGGAATAATTCACTATGGTGTTGTCTGCAGGGTTGATTGTAAGGTATATGCCATCTGAATAGTATGGCACATCATGAATATATCTTACAAATTCAAACGAATTACCCTCGGAGCTTTTGAGCCTATACTCTCCGCTTCCGTCTGCCTTGCAATGTGATGGGGCAAGGGCTGAAGCAATCTTTATTGCAACCGATTCATCTGCCGCCTTGGTTTCATCAATTGCTACGCCATAGCGCCTCACGCTGAGTATTTCGCCTGTTTGTGCATTCATGCGCACATTCACAGAGATTTTGTTTTCACCATCTGACGAAAAGCTGAAATTATAATAATAGTTCTTGTCGGTGTCGGAGCTGACGGAGTGCGCTTCAAGCTTCATATCAGATGAAAGTGCAAGGAGTTTGTTGGAGCGAAGCTGTTTTTGGGCATCATCTGCCAAAATGAGGCCTGCAAGATTTTCAAGCTCGGCAAGCTCTGCTTCGGTAAAGCGGTTGGAAGAGCCGCCTGCACCGCCAACAGACATAGCAGATTCTTTGTCGGCCGTGTCATTTGAATACATTGAAAACATCGGAGCCACAGGCGACACTGCCTCGCCCGAGAAAGCATCTATGTACTCACTAATTTTGGCAGGGATATATGCAAGATACGCAGTCCGTTTATCTTCTTTGTAGTCCACCTGATACACAAGCTCCATGCCTATATTTTCAATATATTTGCCCTTGGCAGCATCAGGTGTTATGGCAGCCGATGCATCGGGAAAGCTAAGAGATGGAGTATATGAAATATTGTATCCTGTGAGGACAAGTGCATCATCACTTACCGAGATATAGCCCGTGTCGCCATGCACAGGAATTCCGTCTACTACTCTCTGGATTTTGAACGAAAAGCTATCTGAGGTGAGGCTTTCGTATTTGTTGTGTTTTGAAAGCTTAATTTCGTCTGAAAGCATTGGATTGAGCCTGTCGGCATGCTCTTTTGCCATCTTCATGGCTTCATCTGAGGAAAGCTTCTGAAAAGCAGGCATAGATTTCTGAGAGCTTCGCGAGGCAGAATCATAATAAGAATATGATGTAATGATGCCATCGGCACTCGCTGTGACATTCATGGATTTGTAGTCTGCGCCATCATCAGATGAGTTCTCCCAATAAAACTGATATTCACTTCGACCATGGCGCGTCTGCACCGATGATGAAAAATCCTTGAATTCTTCGGTTGAAGGGATTCGGGGTTTGATGCTTGCCAGAATCTCGCGGCCTGCATCGGCATCAGCTGAAGCATTAACCACGCCAAGACTTGACACAAGCACAAAACACACCGTGAGTATTGTTATGAATCTTTTCATTGTACAGCACTCCTTTTTGGAAAAATCAGTATAGTTCCCCTCAAGTGAATTATACAATAGCAGATATGCAGTGTCAAGAAAAAAGATGCGCAAGTTCGCGCATCTTTTAAAGATATGCTATTCTATTTTTTCCATGTATAGGGTGACACCAAAAGCAATAGAGGGAAAATCTCCAGTCTGCCTATGAGCATGTTGCAAATGAGCACAAAGGTAGACAAAGGAGAATACACCGAAAAGTTTGCCATGGGGCCAACTGCACCGAGACCGGGGCCGATGTTGTTGATGGTAGCGGCAACTGCTGTGAAATTGGTGGTGAAATCGAGATTGTCAAGACTTATGATAATAAGCGATGTTGCAAAAATAGCAATATACGCCATCATAAACACATTTACTGCTCTCACGGTTTCATGCTCTACTGCCCTACCGTTCATTTTGATTTTGAGAGTGCTTTTGGGATGGGCAAGTATGCGCACTTCTTTGATTATGCTTTTAAACATTATCATCACTCGCGATATCTTGATGCCGCCGCCTGTGCTGCCTGCACAAGCGCCAAAGAACATGAGAAGCACCAAAATCGACTTTGAAAGCTCAGGCCAGAGGTTAAAATCGACTGTGGAATAACCTGTGGTGGTGATGATGGACGCCACCTGAAAAGCACTGTGCTTTACATTGTCAAAAAGACTTTCGTAAAGGTGACTGCAATTAAAGCAAAGTATTACAATTGCAGCAAGGATTATGCCAAGATATGTTTTCACCTCATCAGATTTCAGCGCCGAACGGAATTTGCGCATTATGATGAGATGGTATATTGAAAAATCTATGCCAAAAAGTATCATAAACACTGTGATTACAATATGTGAATATGACGAATACTGTGAAAACCCTGCGTTTGATATACCAAAGCCACCCGTGCCGGCAGTGCCAAAAGTGAGAGTGATGGCATCAAAGGGTTTCATTCCGCCACACAAAAGCAAAATCATCTGCAATGCAGTGAGCCCGATGTATATCAGATAGAGGATTTTGGCAGTAGACTTGACCTTGGGCACAAGCTTACTGACTGCGGGGCCGGGGCTTTCTGCCTTGATGAGGAAAAAGTTGCTGTTGCCTGTGAGAGGAAGCAGTGCCACCAAAAACACAAGCACACCCATGCCGCCTA
>JAFYUA010000192.1 GCA_017549745.1 Clostridia bacterium
CAATGAAAAAATACACTTTTGGCATTCTGACTTCACCATTTTATCATTTTTGAAGTATGAAATCTATGTCAATTAGTGGAACTGTGGCCAAAATAAAACAAGCCCTGTTTTATGAAGCGCATTGCGTAAAATATTGACGCATGCGCAACACAAACAGGGCTTGTTCTATTTAGAGCGATGAGTTCGATATTCTTTGGGAGTCATTCCGCATGTTTCAACAAAAATTCTATTGAAACTGCTTTGGTTTTTGAACCCGCACTCACACATTATATCTATAATCTTCATCTCCGTGTTCTGGAGCAGTTCTTTTGCCTGCATAATCCTGAGGCCGTTTATATATTCCTTGAAAGAGCAACCCAGCTTCGAAGAAAAAATCTTGGTTATATAGCTTGAGCTTACATATAGATTCTCAGAAACCAAAGCCAAGCTAATATCTTCATTTTGATAATTATCGGAGCAAAATCTGAGAATTTGCTGGACAATACCAAAATCCGTGTCTTGCTTGGTAGTGAGCGAAAAAGACAAAAGCATTTCCCCCATTGCTGCCGAAAGATATGCCTTTGCAGTGCTGCGGCGGTATTTATCCTCAGAATCCATATGCCGACATACCTTATCCAAAAGAAGCAAGATAACCTTTTCTGTATCAGAAAAATACGGATATTGTGGTTTGGATGATAAGAGTTTTTTTTCGAAAACACCTGAAGCAACAGGAGAAAACATAACAAGAATAGCCTCGGCATCTCCAAAAGGCTCATAGCTGTGGACTGCATAAGGGAAAATAACCGCTACCTCCCCCTCACAAACTTCCTTTTGAATCGAGTCGATACACACGGTGACACTACCGGAAGTTACATAAAGCACTTCGACATGTGTGTGAAACATGGGAGGAAAGGCGTCAAAGGCTTTTACACGCTTGGCAATAATATCTACATCTTTCTTTTCAAATACAGCCTTCATAATCATCACCTTTCAAAATTGCTTTTTTTCATTGGTAAACCTCTCTATTTCATTTAGATTATAACATCAAAAATGATATAATTCAATTATAATTTTTACAAAGGAGCAATGATTTATGTCAAAATATATCCCTTTTCCTTTCTTTCATGATGATGTACCCATAGATATATCATTTATATTTGCCGATGAAAAACCGGCAGGCAAGCATGGTTTTTTGAAAACCGATGGCAATCACTTCGTGTTTGAAGATGGTACCAAGGTGAGATTCTGGGGCACCAACTTTAATGGTGCAGGCTGTTTTCCTGAGCATGACAGAGCCGAAGTGTTGGCAAAAAGAATAGCAAAAACCGGAATAAATCTCGTGAGATTTCACCAACTTGATGCCCAATGGCAGACGCCAAACCTTTTTGCTTTCTCAAAAGGCAAAAGAGTGACAGATGCAAGCTTTGATATCGAGAGTCTTGACAGACTTGACTACCTCATACACTGTCTGAAAAAAGAGGGTATATATTGCTACATGGATATGTTTACATATCGCAAGTTCCGTTCTGATGAAGGTGTGAAAAATGCAAGCGAGCTTCCAGATGAAGCCAAAACTTATTGCATATTTTCTGACAAGCTAATCGAGCTTCAGAAAGACCTTTGCCAAAGACTGTGGACACACAAAAATCCATACACAGGTCTTTCATATGCTGATGACCCCGTATTTGTTATGGCTGAGATCGTAAATGAGAGTGACATGTATACCGAAAGGCATGTTATTAAGGCAGAACCTTATCGCACAGAATTTCTGAGCAAATTTAAAGCCTGGCTTAAAGACAAAGGCATAGACAGAGAAGTAACCGACGCTGATGCAGAAGAATTTACCGATGAAATTGTTATTGACTTTCGTTACGATTTGCAGGTAAAATATTATAAAGAGATGTATGCCTGGATGAGAGAATGCGGAGTCAAAATTCCCATTACAGGCACAAACTGGGTTACTACGCCTGCCAACTTAAAATCTCAGCTTGTCACAGATTTTGTGGACAATCATGCATACTACTGCACGTGGGAATGGGGCGAATTTGAAAAGCGCCGTATGAACAAGGCTATAACTCATGAGAATGATTCTTATCTTACCCGCTTGACCCTTAACTCGGTTGCCGACAAGCCTATGTATGTGTCGGAATGGGATATGCCATGGCCCAATGACTACAGAGCGGAATCAACATTATATACTGCTGCAATAGGTATGCTCCAGGATTGGTCCGGCTTTGCCATTCACACATATTCGTATTCCACAAAGCTTGAAAGAATGAATATGCTTGGCAAGGAAATAATTTGTGAAAAAATAGGAAACATTTCCTATCGTCCCGGTCTTTTCTCAACATGGAACGATCCTGCAAAGTTTGGGCTTTTTTATCACGGAGCCTTGATAACAAGGCGCGGTGATGTTGCTTGTGCAAAAAATACTGTAACTCTTAAGCCTTTGAACAAAAAGGAATGGGATTATAATCCGGCACGTGACGGAATAGAAAAATCACGGGTCGTATCAGATGTAAGTTTCGAGAGTTTTTCAAAGCCAACTGATGCAATTGAATGCGATGATGTTCTTTCAGATACCGGCGAAATCTACAGAAACTGGAAGAAAAATTATGGCTACATAAACACTCCAAAAACCAAATGTGCATACGGATTCCTTGCAAAAAACGGCGAAATCGAGCTTTCGGGAGTAAAGATTGATTGTGCCAATGATTTTGCAGTTGTTGCAATGAGCTCACTGACAAACGAAGACATTTGCCATTCAGATAATATCCTTTTGACAACTGTCGGCAGAGCAGAAAACACCGGCAGCAAATTTGAAGGGGCGTTGTTGCATTATATAGGCAAGCCTCCGGTTCTCATTGAAGTTATTGAAGCGGACATAGAAATAGAAACAGATGTGGAAATGCTCAGTGTGTGGGCAATAAGCCCGGAGGGATATTATATAGGAACAGTACCCTCAAAGTATGAAGACGGCAAGCTGAAGTTCAAAGTCGGATCTCAGAGCCAGTCAATGTATTATCTTATAGTGAAAGACTGATAGGAGGAACATAAATGTTGAAAATCGGTTGGAGCAGAAGAGATGTATCAACTGAAAAGCCGGTCGATGTACCGGGACAGTTTTATAAGAGAATATCAAAGAAGGTTTTTGAACCGGTTACTTTAAACTGTCTTGTAGTATCCGGAACAGATGATATAGCAATTTTTCTCTCAGCAGATTTTGTCAATTGTGATTACACACAAGACGAAATAGCTGAAAAAATCCGCAAGAAAAGGGCGGATATTCCTACAGATAAAATAATTTTCAATGCTACGCATGCTCACAGTGCACCTAATCTCTCGTCACACGGTCGCAGTAGATTTTCTAATCAACCGGACTACATAGCTCCCGAAGAAGCCCGTCTTACCGAATACTTTGACTCAAAGGTTTACACTTCATCTGCCGATGAATACCGCGATTTTTTCACCGACAGCGCCACCGATGCAATCATCGAAGCATTTGACAATTGTGCCGATGGGGCAATTGCCTATGGTTTTGGATATGCAGTGGTTGGACATAGCAGACGAAGCTGCTATTTTGATGATGTTTCAGAACGTGAAGGTGCACCGGCATGGTCATCCATTTTTGTAAATGGTCATGTAAGAATGTACGGAAAAACAAATGATAATGAATTTGCCGGATATGAAGGTTATGCCGACCACTTTATCAACATCATGTTCACCTTTGATAAAAACGAAAAACTCACAGGCGCAATTATCAATGTGCCATGTCCATCTCAAAACTGTGAGGGTGAATATGGACTTAGTGCTGACTACTGGCACGATGTAAGGCAGTTGCTGCGCAGCAAATACGGTGATATCGGTATCATTTCACACTGTGCCGCCGCCGGAGATATCACTCCTCGTATTCTGCACTATGAGGATGCCGAACAGAGGCGCTTTGAGCTCAAATACAACATGGGTAAAAACGAGTGCGA
>JAFYUA010000193.1 GCA_017549745.1 Clostridia bacterium
ACAATCAGAGCATTGATAATGCTAAGCGGCGCCACAAGCGAATCTACAAAGTTGGACATATCGGAGCGTGCAAGCAGAGTGTGGTTGGAATATTTGACAATGGGTGAAATTTCAGAGTCGGTAATGGCAATGATTCTGGCGCCGCGGTTGTGGGCATATTTCACCGCATTGTGAGTGCGGCGCGAATAGCGCGGATAGCTGATTGCTACAACCACATCATCTGCGCCTATGTCAAAAATCTGCTCAAAGGTCTCACTCGCCGAATTGGTGGTGATGAGCCTGGCATCGATGGAAATCAGGTTAAGATAAAAGCCCAGAAAATTTGCAATGGAAAAGCAGGTGCGCGCACCAAGAACATACACCTTGCGTGCATTTGAGATGGTGTCGATGCAGGCAGTGAAATCCTCGGGGCTCACAGACTCTAAAGTCTGGCGGAGCTTGTCGATGTCGGAGGTGAGCACAGTGGTGAGGATATCTTTTTCGGCAAATTTATTTGATGTTATCTCCATGCGCTGAGAGGCGGTGAGCTTGTTTTTGATGATTTCGTGAAGCTCGTGCTGAAACTGAGGATAGCCCGAAAAACCAAGCTCGGAGGCAAAACGAACCACCGTGGATTCACTCACTCCCACCTTTTCGCCAAGCTTTGAAGCCGTCATAAATGCAGCTTTGTCATAATGCTCACATATAAAATCAGCAATGAGCTTCTGACTTTTGCTGAAGCCTTGGCGCATAGATTTGATGATGGTGATAATATCTTTTCTTTCGTGCATAATACACACTCCTGTAGGCGAAACCAACGAATCCGAACTCCGATTTTCAGTTGCGAATTTCCGCTTTCGCCGCGTTAAAATACTCGGAAATGCGTCAGCATTTCCTGTGTTTTTGCCTTGCGCAACCGAAAATTCGCTAACTGAAAATTCTTTCGACCTGAAATGAATGAATTTTTGGACAGATTTCGGTGCGAAGGACGAAGTAAGGCTGACGCCTTTCGAGGACGACAAGCCGAAAGATGCCTAAAATTCAACATTTCAGGCGGGTTCGGACTCGTCGGTTTCGCCTCCAAAAAAACACCCCTCCAATGAGTTGGAGGGGCATGGGTACTCGTTATCGAAATATATATTAAATTCTCAAACAGACTCCTGGTTATGCCTTAACTACATTAGCAGCCTGAGGACCTTTAGCGCCGTCGATAACATCAAATTCTACAGCTTCGCCTTCCTGGAGAGATTTGTAACCTTCCATGTTGATAGCTGTGAAATGAACGAATACATCGCCGCCGTCTTCACACTCGATAAATCCATAACCTTTTTCGGCATTGAACCATTTTACTGTACCTTTTTGCATTATAGTGCCTCCTAAAAATACTGAGCAAAACTGCTCTTGTTAATGTACGAGCAGTCATTGTACTACTCACCTATGTATATTACCACAAATTTTATGTATTGTCAATATTTTTATTGTGTGATTTTGCACTATTTTTGGCTCAGTTCTTTTTTACAACATAAAAAAGTCGCTGGTCATCATCATGGGGGCTATCAAATGAGAGCTCCGAGTAGACCGCCTCAAGCGAGAGAGAGCTAAGCTCAATCGCTTTTAAGATTTCCTCGTGGGTATGATAGCGCTGAGAGTGCTCCTCGCACATTCTGTGATATGCATCACCATCTTTGACAAAAAAATTGAGCCTGTAGTCACAAAATTCGCCGTCGAAGCAGTTTTCCCATGTGTAGAACACATCGTTTTCTTCAAACACAAAGGTGTTGTCTGCCAACACAGAGGCATATTTGAAATGAGTGTTGACATCAAACACAAAAATTCCGCCCGGGTTGAGATAGTTGTGCACAAGGCGGAAAACCTCGCTGACATCTTCGGAGTCGGTGATATAATTGAGGCTGTCGAGCATGCACAAAAACGCATCTACTGTGCCATATAGCTCAAACTCGCACATATCCTGACAAAGGTATAGAATCTTCTCGCTGCCTGCCTTTTTGGAGGCTGCATCGAGCATCATATCTGATGAATCGATGCCTATGCAATCATAGCCGCGCGAGGAAAGTATGCTGCACACACTGCCTGTGCCGCAGCCGAGGTCGGCAACGAGATTGGGTGCAAAGCCCATGTGTTTTTGGAAAATAGCTTCAATGTAGTCACAGCGTTTTTCGTATTCCACATCAGATGTGAGCGCGTCATATACCGAGGCAAAGCCCGAATAGCTGCCAAATCCATCCATGATTATTTTTCCTCCGGATTCATTCTGGCAAGCACTGTTTTATAGCCGCCTGCGCCATAGTTGAGCGCGCGGTTGACCCTGCTTATGGTGGCAGTGCTGGCGCCTGTGGAGCGGACAATGTCACTGTATACCACTCTGTCACAAAGCATCTGAGCCACTTCTATGCGCTGAGCCATGGCCTTTATCTCAGAAATTGTGCACAAATCCTCAAGAAGATTGCTGAATTCTTCAACTGTTTCCAAAGACAAAAAAGCTTTAGCAAGCATTTTGATGTTGTTTTCATTTAATTTCTCAAGCATGATATCAAATCCTTTTTATGTCATATTTTGGTGAGCTTTGCAAAAGAAGCAAGCAGTGACCTTGTGCCTACATTGTCAAACGATATTTCTATCTGAGCATCGCCTCCGGTGGGAGTGACGGAAATGACAAGTCCGTTGCCGAACTTTTTGTGATTGACGCGGTCGCCTTTTTTGATGTCGCACACAGGTGCCGAAGCTCTCATGTCAGCTCCTCGAGCTACCCCGGGGATTGATGAAGCAGACGATGAAGATTTGCTCAGGCTGAAAGCCGGTATTGACGAAGGCTTGCGCGCAGAAGGCATGTTGTAGAGAGCATTGAAGCCCGATTGGCGCTTAACTTCAACATCAAGAAACTCAGGCGGAATTTCCGACACAAAACGCGAAACAACTCTTGCCTCGGTCTTGCCAAAGAGGGTGCGCTGCTTGGCATATGTAAGATAGAGCTTCTCTCGTGCTCGGGTGATGCCCACATAGCAAAGACGGCGTTCTTCCTCTATGCCGCCCTCTTCCATCTCGCTCATAAAGCTTGGGAAGAGCCCCATCTCCATGCCGCACATGAACACCACGGGAAATTCCAGACCCTTGGCACTGTGCAGAGTCATGAGCACAACGGCGTTTTGCTTTTCGTCATAATTATCAACATCGGACACAAGAGATATATTATCCAGAAATCCTTCAAAAGTGGGATTTTCTACATTTTCTTCATATTCGCGTGCTTTGGACTTGAATTCTTCAACATTTTCGATTCTCGACACTGCATCCTCGGGAGGACTTTCTAAAAGGAGTCTCGACACATAGCCCGTCACAGAAAGCAGCTCATCAATAAGCTCGGTCACTGAAACTGAGTTGACCTTTTCTCTGAGAGCTTTTATCATGTCGGCAAATTCGGTGATTTTGGTGTTGGCTCTGCCAAACACCTCGGCATATGAGCCATCGGTGATGATGTCAAACATGCTTCTGCCCACGCTTTGCGCAAAGGTCTGAAGCTTTTGAACGGTGGAGTCACCTATACCCCTCTTGGGAACATTGATTATGCGCATGAGGTTTTGGTCATCATCGGGATTAAAGAGCACTCTGAGATATGACAAAATATCCTTGATTTCCTTGCGGTCATAGAATCTGAGGCCTGCAAGAATACGATACGGGCAGGTGAGATTTTCTTCAAATGCACGGGTCTGAGCATTGGTGCGATAAAGAATAGCAAAGTCGGAATATTTGTAGCCTTTCTCAGAGATGAGCTTTTCTATCTGATTGTTTACATACACTGCCTCGCTCACCTGGTCACCCAGAGCGCGGTGTATGATTTTTTCGCCGTCGCCTGCATCGGTCCACAAATTCTTGGATTTGCGGTTGCGGTTGTTGGCAATGACCTTGTTGGCAGCGGTGAGAATGTTCTGCGTGGAGCGATAGTTCTGCTCGAGCTTGACTACCTTTGCCTCGTCGAAGCACTTTTCAAAATTGAGAATGTTAGTGATGTCGGCACCGCGGAATTTGTAGATGCTCTGGTCATCATCACCCACAACGCATATGTTGCGGTTTTTCTGGGCAAGCATCTCCACGAGCTTATACTGGCAGCCGTTGGTGTCCTGATATTCGTCCACCAAAATGTATTTGAATTTGTTTTGATAATATTCAAGCACATCGGGGCATTTTTTAAAAAGCTCCACTGTCTTTGCAATAAGGTCATCAAAATCAAGAGCGTTGTTGAGCCTCAGAGTTTTTTCATACTCGCTATAGAGCCTTGCATACTGGCGGTCACGATAGTTAGAGCCGCATGCTGCTTCAAACTCGGCGGTGGAGATGTCTTTGTTTTTGCAATCGCTTATGCGGGATATGACGGACTTTACAGGGAAATTGTCCTCATTGAGCCCTGCCGCTTTGATGCAATCCTTGACTATGCGCTTTTGGTCATTGGTGTCATATATGGTGAACTCGCTCTTATAGCCAAGGTGGGTGATATCGCGGCGCAAAATGCGCACACAACAAGAATGGAAGGTGCGAATCCATATGTCCTCTGCTGCATCGGGCACAAGTGAGGCTATACGCTCGCGCATTTCTGCTGCGGCTTTGTTGGTAAAGGTGATGGCAAGAATCTGCCACGGACGCGCTAAGCCCTGCTCCAATATATATGCCACGCGCTTTGTGAGCACTGTGGTCTTGCCGCTGCCTGCTCCTGCAAGCACCAAAAGAGGGCCCTCGGTGGTGAGGACTGCTTCTTTTTGTTTATCATTTAAACCGTTTAGTATTTCACTCATTGTTTTGTCCCCCATTGTCTAACACAATTTCGTTTACATAGCACCAAAATTCCTCGACTCCTGTGCCGCTTACGGCAGAAAAAGGAATGATGATGTCCTCGCCGCCAAGCTCAAGGGTGGTGATGACTCTGCGAATGGCATCGTCACGCTGAGAGGGCTTTAGCTTGTCAAACTTGGTGGCAACCACCACCGCCCTGTCGCACACCTCGCGAATGAACGAAAGCATGAGCTTGTCATCATCGGTGGGGACATGGCGGCTGTCTACCAGAAGAATAACCTGACTGAGGGTGGAGCGGGTGTGAAGATAGGTTTCTATCATTTGACCCCATTTGCGTTTTTCCTCTTTGGACACTCTGGCAAAGCCATAGCCCGGCAGGTCCACAAAGTTGATGCAATCATCTATGTTGAAAAAATTAATGGTGGCAGTTTTGCCCGGCTTGCCGCTCACGCGCGCAAGGCTTTTGCGGTTGAGAAGCTTGTTTATGAGTGACGATTTGCCCACATTTGACCTGCCGGCAAAGGCGAGGTCGGGGAAATCGGTCTTGGGATACTGATTTGGTCTGACGGCGGAAATCGTCAGAGATACATTGTGAATATTCATGCATTTTCTCCTTTTGTGCTACACCAAGGCAGTCTTTAAAACTGTGTCCATGGTGTCTGCCACAACGAAGTTCATTTTGGTGCGCACTTCTTCGGGGATATCTTCGATGTCTTTGGTGTTTTGCTGAGGAATGAGCACCGTTTTGATGCCCATGCGATATGCCGCGAGGGCTTTTTCGCGAAGCCCGCCTATGGGCAGAATGCGGCCTGTGATGGTGATTTCACCTGTCATTGCCACCTTTTTGCTCACCTTTTTGCCTGTGAGGGCAGAGATGAGGGCTGTGGCTATGGTGATGCCTGCCGACGGACCGTCTTTGGGAACTGCTCCCTCGGGCACATGAATGTGAATGTCATATTGCTTGTGAAATTCGGGGTCGATGCTATAGTTTGCAGCATTTGCCCTGATGTAGCTGACGGCGGCTTTGGCTGATTCTTTCATCACATCGCCAAGCTGACCTGTGAGCTCAAGCGCGCCCTGACCCTCCATGAGATTGACCTCTATGCACAAGGTGTCACCGCCATACATG
>JAFYUA010000025.1 GCA_017549745.1 Clostridia bacterium
ATGGGCATTTCTGATAAAATAGAAGGCATCAGAAAAGAGGATATTTCCGTCATGGCAAAGCATGCCCAGAAGGAAGCCAATCCTCTTTACCCTGTGCCAAAGCTTATGACACAAAAAGAACTTGAAAAATTCTATTGCATGATTGCAGATTGGAGCAGACGACATGACAAGTGAGCAAATAAGCACTTTGCTTGAAAAGCAGAGAGGTTTTTATAAAAGCGGCGCTACAATACCTGTTGATTTTCGCATTGAGCAGTTAAGGAAATTGTATGAAACAGTAAAAAAATATCAGAATGAAGTAAATGATGCGCTAAAGGCAGACCTTGGCAAAAGTCATTATGAGGGATTCATGTGCGAAAGCGGACTTGTGCTCTCGGAGATATCATATATGATAAAGCACACCAAAAGATTTGCCAAGGCAAAGACGGTGCGTACTCCGCTCACAAACTTTGCATCGCATAGCTTCAAGCAGAGTGTGCCATATGGCAACACTCTCATCATGAGCCCATGGAACTATCCGTTTTTGCTCACTCTTGACCCATTGGCAGATGCCATTGCTGCAGGCAACACCGCCATTGTAAAGCCAAGTGCATATTCGGCTGCAACAAGCAGAGTGGTTGAAAAAATAATTACAGAATGTTTCAGCCCCGAATATGTTGCAGTTGTCACAGGCGGCAGGGCGGAGAACACGGCTCTTTTGGAGCAGAAGTTTGATTTTGTGTTCTTCACGGGAAGTCAGGCGGTGGGCAAAGAGGTGCTCCGTCACACTGCCGAGCACCTGACCCCTGCAGTGCTGGAGCTTGGCGGCAAAAGCCCGTGTATTGTGGACAAAAGTGCCAATATTAAGCTTGCAGCCAAAAGAATAGTGTTTGGCAAATATTTAAACTGCGGTCAGACATGCGTTGCGCCCGACTATATCCTGTGTGAACGCGCTGTCAAGGATGATTTTGTGAGCGAGGTTGCAAGGCAGATAAAGCTGCAATATGGCGAAGAGCCTCTTGAAAACAAAGACTATGGCAAGATAATCAACCAAAAGCATTTTGAGCGCCTTTGCTCGCTCGTCGACCCAGGCAAGGTGGTCGTGGGCGGCGAAGCAAACCGCATCACAAATCAGATTGCGCCCACAGTGATGGACAATGTGACCTATGATGATGCAGTGATGGGTGAGGAAATATTCGGCCCCATCATGCCAATACTTGCATTTGATGACTTTGATGCAGTGTTAGATGAACTAAAGGACCAAGACAAACCACTTGCCCTCTACCTCTTTTCAGCCAACAAAAAGCACATCAGGCGCGTTACCACCGAGCTTTCTTACGGCGGAGGCTGCATCAATGATGTGGTGGTGCATCTTGCTACAAGCGAAATGGGCTTTGGCGGAGTGGGAGAGAGTGGCATGGGCTCATATCATGGCAAAGATGGCTTTGATGCCTTTTCGCACTCTAAATCGGTTATGGATAAAAAGACATGTCTTGACCTGCCAATGCGCTATCAGCCATATAAAAGTAAATTGTACGAAAAGCTCTTGCATATGTTCTTGAGATAAAAAAGGCAGCACATAAAATCATGTGCTGCCTTTAGTGGTGCATGCTTGTCAGATTGTTGTAATTCTTTATTGAAAGTTTATAATTTTAGTTCCTTTGTATTTCAGAGTTCCTTTTTCATTAATTTTACATCTGATTTATTTTTTGTTGTTTCTGTCAGATAATCCTCAACAAGAGCATCCTGTATTTTTCTCAATAGCACTGGTGCCTTTCCGCCTATGGGAATGTCATCAATATGTGTTGCCACTATGCAAAAGTTTGAGCTTGATGAAAGCATAACTTCGTCAGCGTTCATTAAAAACTCAAGTGAAAACGGCTCTTCTTTAACAGGGATATTTAGCTGATGGCACACCCTGATGATGTTTTTTCTGGCTATGCCCGGCAGCACTAAGTTGTCAAGCGGCGCAGTATATAAGCAACCGTCTTTGATGCAATGGACATTGGTGTGTGCACCCTCGGTGACTCTGTTTTTTATGCCGTTTGCTTCTTTTCGGTACAATACACATTCTTCCGCGCCTGCCCTCTTGGCAGCCTCTGAGGCAAGCACACTCGGCAGAAGGCAAAGAGTCTTTATATTGCACATATAAAATCGTATATCTTCAAATGATATCAATTTATCACGGCGATATATATCGGCCAATTTTCTTGGTGTAACCGTTACCCAAAGATTTGCTCTGGCTTTGGGAAACACATGATTTCGAGGCACATTTGCCCCTCTCGTAATCTGCCAATACAAAAATGTTTCGCCATTGGTCTTGCTTGTGTCAACTTTTAAAACAAGGTCTTGTAGCAAAGCCTTCAATTCATCTTTGGTATATGGGATTTCTATTTCAACCATAGCTGCTGAATTAAAGAAGCGTTCAATATGGTCATCCAGGCAATAAATGACGCCGTTTCTTGTTGCCGTTGCATCATAGACTCCGTCACCAAACCAACAAACTCTGTCACTCATTGGCACGGTCATGTTTTCTATCAAATCATACTTGCCGTTATAATATCCCAAATCTTTAAGCAAACACATTTTCGTTGTCCCTTTCTTTTGTTATTAAGCTGTTATCATTATACATCAACAACCCCAAAATGGCAATATATATGCTGTCATATTCTTTTGTGGACAAAATATTAATTTTGTGATATAATCAGCTAAGAAAATAACATTGGAGGAAAGATTAATGATAAATTTAGGCAATCTCATGATTATGGGTGACAGCTATTCCACCTTTGAGGGTTTAATACCTGATGGGTATGATACATATTATGTGAATGGCGGCAATGAGCACACCGATGTGGACAAAGCAGAGC
>JAFYUA010000194.1 GCA_017549745.1 Clostridia bacterium
ACGGGTATGCTTACACCCCACACGGGCAAAACTGCAGACGGTTTTGATTACTGTGTGTCGGAATACACAATTCCAAACCCTAAGCCCGAAAAAGAAATTGCATACATTACCCTTTCTCACAGAGGCACAATGGATGCAAGCATCATACTTTTTGATATAAAAATCCAACAATAACGAGGAGAGTGAAGTCATGAAAACAGATAAAAATTTCATTGCGTGTATACTGAGCCTGTCTATGCTTTTTACAAGCTTTGCCCCGGCTTACGCGCAGAAGGATGCAATGGCAGTTACCGATGCAATGGGCAATCCCGTGTCAGGCTCGGTGCAGTCATCAGCTGATGTATATGTAAAGGGCAGTGCACAGCCCGGCGAGATTGCGATGGTAAGTGTTTTAAGACCGATGGAGGAGGGAACAGTCCTCAGCGACGGCAACCTCGGTATGCATCTTTACTGGGCAGACGATATGTTGGTGCCTTCAAACGGCAGCTATAGTTTTCCGCTTGATTTTTCGCTTTGCTCCACAGGTGACTATGCCATAAGAGTGTCTTTTTCATCATCGGGCAGCACACTTAGTACCATTCAGTCTGTAATTAACGAAGAAGACCGTGACGCCGCAATCCTTGCAATCAACTCTGCTGCCGATGCAGATGAAGTAAAAGATGTTTTTGTAAACAGTGCAGGCGCCCGCAACCTGAGCCTTAATATAAGTGCTTATAACAGACTGAATGACACAAGCAAAACAGCGGTATTCAGTGCTGTGTTTGAGCACAAAAGCACCACTCCTCTCACAGTTGGCAACCTGAGCGATTTCAACACAAATGTGTTTGTGCCTGCATGTGCACTGGCACTGTATAACCAGACAAATTCCGTTGATGTTATAAATGAGTTCTCCGATTGCTTTAAGCTTTTGGAAAATACATACACCAATGCAACCAACAGCAAAATTTCATCAGAATCGCTTAAGTCAGCTGCACTGGGTGCAATATGCGCAAGCGATTATTCTACAATTGCAGATATGCAAAAGGCATATGGAATAAGTGTGTGCTTGTATGCCATATATTCTGCGCCATGGCAGAGCTTTGACGGCATTGTAGGCGACAACAGCTATCTTTTTGATAATATGCAAACTGCAACCTACAACAGCCTCAAATCAAAATCGCCTGTAGCTTTGGCGGTAAGCGGTGTGCTTTATGACTCTAAAGAGGCTTTTGTCAGTGCGTTTAATGCAGCCGTTCAAAAGCAGTATCTTGCAGAGCAAACTCCCTCGGGCGGAGAATCGGGCAGACCGTCGAATGACAGAGGCAGTTCGGTTGGCGTTGGCGGTGCTATATCGCCGTTGATTCCCGACTTTGAAGATCCAAGCTTTACCGATCTTGCAGGCTACGACTGGGCACAAGAAGCAATTGAATATCTTTTTGTCAAAGATTATGTGTCGGGTGTTGCCAATAACACCTTTGCACCTCAAAACACCGTTAAGCGCGAAGAATTTATCAAAATGCTCGTTTTGATTCTTGGCAAATACGATGCAAATGCAAAATGTGATTTTGCCGATGTCCCGATTGATAACTGGAGCTACAGTTATGTGGCATCTGCAGTCAATGCAAATCTTGTAAAAGGAATTGATAATAATAACTTCGGCAGAGGTAACGAGATATCCCGTCAGGATGCATGTGTTCTCCTGCACAGGGCGCTTGGCGAAACACTGGCAGATGGCGAGCCGAAGGAGTTTTCCGATGCAGAAGAGATTTCTGACTACGCCAAAGAAGCAGTGGACTCCGTAAGTGCCATGGGTCTGGTAAATGGTATGGAAGACGGCAGCTTCAAACCATCAAATGTTATGACGCGTGCTGAGGCTGCAAAGCTTTTGTATGAGCTTTGCAAAGTGATAGGAGGTTAATATGAAAAACAGAATTTTATCCCTTTTACTTGCGTCGGCTATGCTGTTCGGAGTTATGGTTTTTCCGTCTTTTGCCGCGCAGACGGAGACCATCGACTATTCGGGCGACATTGAATTTATAAATAAAGTGGGAATAACCGACGCTGATTTTGAAAATCTAAATGAACCCATAACCCGTCGCGGGGCGGTTGTTATGGCATTCGGTCTTTTGGGCAAGGACATCATATACCCTGAGTATAACGGTGAATTTGCCGATGTGAGTGTGGGCGATATTGATGGTGGAAAGCTCTCTTATGCCATTGCAAACGGCATTATAGCCAAAACAACCAACGGCAAGTTTCTTCCCGACGGCAAGGTAAAGTATATTGATGCCTTAAAGCTTGTTTTCAATTCTCTGAACTATGGTCACCTTGTGCAGATTATGGGCAAGACCGACAGTGAATATTACAGACTTGCAAGTAAATATAAGGTAAGCGTGGAGCCTGCAAACACATCCGCTTTAACCGTGGGTGAATTTGCCCGTCTTGTAGCACTTGCCTCACGCGCATCTCTTCTGAAGGTGGAAACCATAGAGGGCGATGGCTATATAACCTACAAATCTGAGGAAAATGTCACCGTGCTTTCTGAATATTATGACATATACTCAATAGAAGGCACAGTAGAAAAAAACAACTTCACATCTCTTTATGAAGCTGACCCTCTTTCTGATTGGGGCATCAGCATAGATGGTGTGGTCATTAACTGTGATGACACCACAGACACCCAGAATCTTTTGGGACGCAGAATAAATGCATGTTACCAAAAAGAAGGCATGGAGCTTGTTTACTATACCTTTGAAAACGACGATGACATTTTAAGATTAGAATGTGAAGATATCGAACAATACAATAATAATACTTATTACTGCTCCGACGGTGCCAAAGAGAAAAAATATTCCTTTACTAAAGATGCCGCCATCATTTATAACGGCGTTGCAGTAACAAGCGCAGATTACAGTGCTTTCATCACACAGTGTGGTTTTGTGCCTGCAAACGGACATGTTGAGCTTGTGAAAGGCGACGGCGGAAAATTTGATTGTATAAAAATCACAAACTACAAAACCTATGTAGTGCAGGGCGTTGATGTGTACAATGAAAAGATCATTGATAAATACGGCGAGCCGATTCTGAGCCTTGACACTATAGAAAACCTCTTTGTGTGTGATGCATCGGGCGAAGCTGTCAAGCTCGACTATATTGACGGTATGAATGTTCTTTCTGTTGCGGCGGCGCTCAATGGCCTATCTGCCAAAGTTTTCGTCACAGCCGAAGCGGTAGAGGGTGTTCTCACTTCCTGCAACGGCGAAAAAATTTGGCTTGAGGGAGAAGAGTTTAATCTGTCGGCATCGCTCAAAGAAAAAATAAGCAGCGGCACAATCAAGCTTCCGCAGCTTGGAGAGGAAACAGTCATCTATTTTGATGCACGCGGTTTGGTGGCTGTGTGTGAGCTTTCTCCAAACACAGGCTGGAACTATGGTTTTCTCACTCAAAAATCCCTGACAAGCGGCTTGGATCCCAAGCTCATGGTAAAACTTCTTACCACATCCGAAGGCTTCAAGGTATTTGATATTGCCCGAAATGTAAAAATAGACGGCGTATTATTCAAGAAAAATCCCAATGGTGCCTATACCGTTCTTACAAGTGATAAGCTCAATGTTCCCATAAAGTACAGAGTAAACGCATTTGATGAAATAAAAGAAATTGATACTCCCACAACGACGGGATCAAACGAAACTGAAACCGCTTTGAAGCCTGTTCATGACAGTGAGTCCACAAACTGGGTTCCCTATATATCTTCTTTCATGGGTGGTATCTTTATGAAACCCGGTGCTGTTTGCTTTACGGTGCCTCTTGTTCCGTCATCCGATGAGCGTGACTATGCAGTAGGAACAGTAGAAAGCCTGCTTAAAAAGGATGTCAAATACAGTGTGGCCGTGTATGGCGAAGCCCCTGGTGAGCTTGTAAACACGGTTGTTGTTAACAGATCAAACAGCGTAGGCGGAGATATGGCAGAAGAGATCATTGCTGTTGCAGAAAATGTAACCCGTGCTTTTGATTCAGAGGGTAACGCAGTATGGAAAATTTATGCCGTCAAGGAAGGCGCATCAAGCACATGGACCGTAACAGATGATGTTTATAATCATTCTGCCGATGCCGACCCCATTGAAAAAGGCGACATAATAAGAATGCTCTGCAATGACAGACGCGAGGTTGCGGCACTGGAGCGCACCTTTGATAATGAAACCCGCAAAATTCAGGATGGCATAACCGGTGAAAAAGTAACGGGTGTTTCGCCACACCTTTATCCCGGTGATGGTTCCCAAGATGTAGTGTTTGCTCTTGCATACGGAAAAGCATTAAAATTTAAAAACAACATTCTTCAGGTAATGTGTACTGATGCTGAAGGCTTACTGCACTACTACTATGCGGGCAGAGTTATTGTGGTGGACAAATCAGGCGTGCGCGTCGGCTCGGTTACCGATTTGGTATTTGATTCGTCCGGCGAAGCAGCTTCTAATATATTAATTGAAACGAGATATTTAAGACTTCGTACCATTGTAGTGTACAAAGACTGATAAGGAGGATAAACTATTATGAAAAAACTAATTTCTCTGATTCTTTCAGTTCTTCTTATGTTGTCTGTATTTCCCACAATAGGCTTTGCTGCTGCCAATGAAACAAAGCTCTGGTATGAGGATTTTGAGGGAAAAAATCCCTTGCCAGGCTACAACATAATTAATGGAAATGGCAGTGTAAGCATAGTCAGCACCAAAACAGAATTTGACGGTAACGCTCTAAAAATCACAAGCGGTGACGCCATCACCAAAATAACAAAAGCAGGTTCTGTTTCGTGGGCTACCGACGAAGTAGGCGCCAGCTCTGTTGTTGTTTCCTTTGATTTTTTGATTACCGACAGCGCCGCTGAATTCTACATCTTTGGTTCAAATACCAAAGATGTGCTTAGCTACGGCAACGCGGTACAAAGGAACGAGTATTTCTGCCGTGCAAAATATGTTGAAGCCACCAAAAGCTATAAACTTTTGCGTAACGCTCATAATGAGACAGAAGATAAATGCTATATTGCCGATCTTCCACTTAATGTTAAAAATAACATTACCGCGGTCTTTATTCTCGCAGGCAGAACGGATAAAAATAATGATCCCTACTATAGCATCGACACTATTTGTGTAAATGGTGAGCCTTACCGCTCGACGAATGCGTCCTCGTTCCCTGCTTATTATATGTCGGGTATTCAGACATCATCTATCGGTGATTTACGATTTGGTGCAAAAACTACGGGCG
>JAFYUA010000195.1 GCA_017549745.1 Clostridia bacterium
CGCATCTCTCACGCCAAGCGGCAACACTGCCCCCGAATATGCACCCAGTGCAGTGCCGAGCGTCCAGCCCACAATGGGCAAAGTCATGAGGCCATACATATATGACGGAGTGATTTTTTCTTTTTCTGATGCCGCCATCACAAACACCTCGTCAGTTATGCCAAAGGCTGCAATAAGACGGTGCAAAAAAGTGAATTTGCCGCTGAGCTTTTGAGTGAGCGCTATGCCCATGAGCGAATAGCGCAGATTGATGATAAACTGAGCCACAATCATTTCAATCACAGTGCCGAGCGCTGCCATCACCGACACCCCCGCCACCTGACCTGCCGAGGTAAGATTGGTGAGCGACACAATCACCGCCTGCAAAGGAGCAAGCCCCGAGGCAAGTGCAGATATGCCAAACCCAAACGACACCGAAAGATAACCGAGTGCAATGGGAAGTCCGCGCTTTAGACCATATGTATAATTCATTTTCATAATCATCTTCCTACATAAAAAATACAGCTTGCTTTCGCAAGCTGTATTTCATTATACATCAAATCATCTTATTTATCAAGTCTGTCAGACTTCGATTTTGAAGATTTTACAACCACTGCAGAAAGTGCAACCATAGCAATTGCGTTGGGCAATACCATAAACTGATTGAATGTGTCCTGCGCAAGCCATACGAGCTCATTTTCCTGAACGATGGTGCCCACAAACACAAAGAGAACAGCTATAATTGAATAAACAATTGTGGATTTTTTGCCGAAGAGATAGTTGAAGTTGATTTTACCAAAGAGATTCCAGCTGATGATGGTGGTGAAAGCAAAGAACATAAGGCAAATAGCAACAAATGCATTACCGATGCCCGAACCGAAAACAGAGCTGAAAGCACTCTGAGCAACATTAGTTTTGTTTATGCCTGCATCTGCCATAATCTGAGCATAGCTTGCGCCATTGGCACCTGCGAGAGCACCGTCGCCTACATATGTGCAGGTGATAACAACGAGAGCTGTCATTGTGAGCACTACGAATGTGTCAAGGAACACACCAATCATTGCAGCAACACCCTGTTTGTGAGGGTTGTCAACATTTGCCATAGCGTGAGCGTGGGGAGTTGAACCCATACCTGCTTCATTGGAGAAAAGACCTCTCTTTGCACCCTGGCTGATAGCTTCTTTAAGAGCAACACCAATGCTACCACCGATGAGAGCCTGAGGCTGGAATGCAAATTTGAAGATAGCTACAATAGCGGCAGGAATGTCTGCAATGTTTACTGCAAGAACGATGAGACCGCCGACTATGTAGAGAATAGCCATAACAGGAACTACTTTTTCAGCAGTTGAAGCAATTCTCTGTGCACCACCAATAACGATGAAACCTACAACAATTGCAACTGCAAGACCTGTTACCCATGTGGGGATACCAAAAGCAGTGTTGAATGTAGCACCGATGGAGTTGGACTGAACCATACCGCCGATGAAACCGAGTGAAATAACAGTGGCGATTGCAAAGAAGCCTGCAAGGAATGTGCCAAATTTGCCGCTGAATGCGCGCTTGATGTAGTAGATAGGACCGCCTGCAACATTGCCGTCGGCATCAACCTGTCTGGTTTCCTGAGCAAGCACTGCTTCGGCATAGATTGTAGCCATACCGAGGAAAGCAATAATCCACATCCAGAAGATAGCACCAGGGCCACCAATGAGGATAGCACCAGAAGCACCAACGATGTTACCTGTGCCCACCTGAGCCGCAATGGCTGTGGCAACTGCCTGGAAAGAACTCATACCGCTCTTTTGTTTTTCACCCTTGAGAGTGAAGTTGCCAAAAACCTGTCTCATACCTTCGCCAAAGCAACGCACCTGCACGAAGCGTGTCTTGAACGAGAAGAAAAGACCAATACCTACGAGTAAAATAATGAGAACATAGTTTGCCATGTAGTCATTGATGACTGTCATGACCTTGAGTGTGGCTGCTTCGAGCCACTTGAGCCAATCAATAAACTGAGTCATAATACTGAACTCCTCCTTAAAAAATAAAAAAGCTACCGGTAACACACGGACCGATAACTCCGAAAAAAACACACAATCCGCAACCTGCGCCAGTGACGCGTGCTGCAAAATGTGCTCTGTCCTTTTGCCTGAGAGATTCGGCGCTAATGCACCTTGCACCTTCGGCACTCAATACAGTTTGAGATTCTCCAGAGTTCTCTACCCTTTCAGTCTGAAAAAACATTCTGAAAGTATCACCGAGTATTTAATTTTCTATATGGTAACACATGTGTCAGTTTTTGTCAACAAAAATATTACATAAAAAACGCACAGAAAAATGGTAATATAAGGTATATTTTACACACAAGTGAATATACATAGATTTAAGTAGCCAAAAAGGAGATGATATTATGAAATATAAAAGAAGAAAACCGACACAGTCAAAATATATATCACAGCCGTCGGCAGAAGCGTTGAAAATCGCCAAAAAGCGTGCTCGCTACAGAAAAATATCATCTTTGACCATCACGATAATGATTGTGGCATTTTGCCTCACAAGAGCTTTTCACACAGGGCTTTTCAGCATGCCCGAAGCTTTTACCGACTCCAAAACCATATCATATATCCGCCATGCGGCGGATTTTGTCTCCTCAAAAACCGGCACTCTTGCACGCCTGGGCAAAAAAGGCGCACAGTTTTGCTTTGAATATCTCCGCGGCGAAGATGACAAAGCCGAAAAAGTGTTTGCCGAAACCGAATTGCAAGCTCCTCTCGCAGACAGCAGTGCTTCTTCTGATGCGCGCTCCAAGCAGGCGGCAGAGGTCAAGAGCTTTTCACCGTCTATGCCCTGCAGCGGCGACATATCGTCACCATTTGGCGAAAGAGTGCACCCCATAAACGGCGAGGGCAGCTTTCACAACGGCATCGACATAGCGGCAAACACAGGCACCGAGGTCAGAGCCATTGACGATGGTACTGTTGAAAAATCCACCTACAATCAGTATTCAGGAAACTTTGTTGTCATCAGACACACAGGCGGCTACACAAGCTCATATGCCCACCTTGCCGAAAGCAAAGTGACAGCAGGCCAAGAGCTGAAAAAAGGTGACACAATTGGTCTTGTGGGCAGCACAGGTGCCGCCACGGGGCCTCACCTGCACATGGAAATCAGAAATGACGGCAATCCCGTAAACCCCATGGAGCTGATTGACGGTTGATATTAAAGTTCAAAAAATCCACCATTGCCATGGTGTTTGCCGCGGCACTGCTCGGCAAAGAATGTGAGCTTTTGTGGGGCTATGCCGCCGCACTCCTTCACGAATGTGCGCATCTGGCAATGTGCATACATCTTGGCCACACACCAAAGCAGATAACCCTTGGGGTGTGCGGCATGAATCTGGAAATACAAAGTGTGTCAGACATAAAAGAGCGCATGATGATATTGGCATCGGGGCCTGCATCAAGCTTTCTGATGTTTGGTGCACTTTTTTTGCTGCGAAGCTTTTCGCTTGTAAATCTTAGCGTTTTTGAGTTTGCCAATTTATGCATAGGTATTGCCAACCTGTTCCCTGCCATGCCACTCGACGGCGGCGCAATGCTCAAATGCGCGCTCATCTCCCGATTTGGCATAATAAACGGCGCCAAGCTCATGCATCGCATCACTCATCTCATCACGGCACTCATATTTTGCATCTTCTTGCTAATGGCATCTGCCGACATGCTCAATCCGTTTTTGATAATGTTTCTTGCGTTCCTCATTTTTTCACACAAAGACGAGCAGCGCCGTGAACTCATCAGCAAAAAGCTTGTGCTGTCAGGACAAATTCCCCACTCTGGCAAGCTCAAATATCTTGCACTTGATTCAGGCAAAGAGCTTTTAGACATTGCATCACGCATTTCACCGTCATATTACATAATAACCGCAGTGTTTGCAGACGGCCGCTTTGCAGGAGAGATAAGCCAGAGCGAGCTGAGCGCGGCAATAAAAAGCTTTGGCGCATCGTGCAAGCTGGGCGAGTATCTTGAGTTGCGCAAGCTGCAACCCCAGGTTTATTGACGAAAAAGTACGCATACAATATACTGAATATATGGTAATAATTTACATTCACGGAGGTAGTGACAATGCTTGGAAATGCAATAGTAGGACAATCGGGCGGCCCCACCGCGGTAATAAATGCCAGCCTTGCGGGAGTGTTTAAAGCCGCAAAGGACCACAAGATACAAAAAGTATATGGAATGAGAAACGGTATTGAAGGATTACTGCAGGAAAAATACATCGACCTTTCAGATTATGTCAAAACAAGCCTTGAGATAGAACTTCTCAAGCGTACTCCTGCTTCATTTTTGGGAACCTGCCGCTACAAACTGCCCGCGCCGTCATCTGCACCTCAGACATACGAAAAAATATTTGGCATCTTCAAAAAGCTCGATATAAAATACTTCTTTTACATTGGCGGCAACGACTCCATGGACACCATCATGAAATTGTCGGAATATGCCGATGCTGTCGGCTCTGACATAAGGTTTATAGGTGTGCCCAAAACCATAGATAATGACCTTGCCGTGACCGACCACACCCCTGGCTACGGCTCAGCTGCAAAATACATAGCCACCGCCATGAAAGAGATAATCTGCGATGCCAAAACCTACTCCACCGATTCGGTTACAATTGTAGAGATAATGGGAAGAAATGCAGGTTGGCTGACCGCGGCAGCTTCCCTTTCTTGCTGCGAAGATTGCTCAGGACCCGATTTGATATATCTGCCAGAGCGAGTGTTTGACCGCGATAGCTTTGTGGACAAAATCCTGGAGCTAAAAAAAACCAACAAGGTTGTGATTGTTGCAGTGTCGGAGGGAGTGACCACCAAAGACGGCAAATATGTGTGTGAAGCCAACAAGAAAAACGTCATCACCGATTCATTCGGTCATAAGCTCTTGGGCGGCACAGCAATGTATCTTTCGGACTATCTCACAGATTGCACTGGCATAAAGTCGAGGGGTATTGTGTTCTCCACCCTGCAGCGCTGCGCATCACACATGGTTTCCCGCCGTGATATAACAGAAGCATTTATGGCAGGCGCCGATGCGGTTGTTGCTGCCGCAAGGGGTGAAACAGGCAAAATGATAATATTCCGCCGCATTTCCAACGAGCCATATTCCATGGTCACAGATTCTTGCGATATACATCTCATAGCCAACAAGGAAAAAACCATTCCTCAGGAATGGATAACCGCCGACGGCACATACATAACCGATGAATTCAACGAATATGCACGCCCACTTATAATAGGTGAGCTTTCTCCCTTTATGGTAGACGGACTGCCGAGGCATTTATTTATAGATGATTAATCCTTGAAATTCGCATAGAAATATTGTATAATAAAATTATCTATGCGAAAGGAAATAAACCAATGCTAAGACAACAGATTGAAAATATACTCCCGTTTGTTGAAAAGCCTGCCCGCTACACAGGCGGGGAGCTTAACAGCGTGGTCAAAAATGCCGATGATGTTGACATTCGCTTTGCGTTTTGCTTTGCCGATGTGTACGAGGTGGGCATGTCGCATCTGGGCATGAAAATTCTGTATTCACTCATGAACGAGCGCCCCGACATATGGTGCGAAAGAGTGTTTGCTCCGTGGATAGACATGGAAGATGAGATGCGCAAGGCAGACATACCGCTATATGCGCTTGAATCCATGGATGCCATAAAGGATTTTGACTTCATAGGCTTTACCCTGCAGTATGAAATGTGCTACACCAACATCATCAACATGCTCGACCTTGCCAAGGTGCCGCTTCTGAGCGCTGAGCGCGGCGAGAGTGACCCGTTTGTGTGCATGGGCGGACCTTGCGCCTACAGCGCCGAGGCTCTTGCCGACTTTGCCGATTTCTACATCCTCGGCGAGGGCGAAGAGGTCAACCTCGAAGTGATGGATGCATACAAGGATTGGAAAAAAGAGGGCGGCAGCCGTTTTGATTTTCTCAAAAAAATCAGCGCCATTGAGGGCGTGTATGTGCCGTCATTCTATGACATAAGCTACAACGCCGACGGCACCGTCATGGCAATAAAGCCAAAATATGACTTTGTGCCCGCCAAGGTGCGCAAGCGCATCATCAAAAACCTCGACTCGGTGTACTACCCCGACAAATTCGTGGTGCCGTTTATCGAAATTGTGCATGACCGCATCATGCTCGAGGTGTTCCGCGGATGTTTGCGCGGTTGCCGCTTTTGCCAGGCAGGCATGATATACCGCCCCGTGAGAGAAAAGACTCCTGCCACCCTGCTCGATGCTGCCCAAAAGCTCATCGACTCCACAGGCTATGAGGAAATCAGCCTTTCGTCACTCTCCACCAGTGACTATTCGTGCCTGAAAGAATTTACCGATGGTCTGCTTGACATGACCGAAAAAGAAAGCATATCACTCTCACTGCCGTCACTGAGGCTCGATTCGTTCTCGATGGAGCTGATGGAAAAGGTGCAAAAGGTGCGCAAAAGCTCGCTCACATTTGCTCCCGAAGCAGGCAGTCAGCGCATGAGAGATGTCATCAACAAAAATATCACCGAAGAGGATTTGCTCACCGCTGCCAAAACTGCATTTGAAGGCGGCTACAGCTCTATCAAGCTCTACTTTATGATGGGTCTGCCGTTTGAAACTGTGGAAGATGTGTGCGAGATTGCCGAGCTTTCCAAAAAGGTGGTGCGACAATATCTCACCACTCCCAAGGAAAAAAGAGCACCAGGCTTAAGAATCACCACATCGGTGGCTTCGTTTGTGCCAAAGGCGTTCACGCCTTTCCAGTGGGCAAAGCAGGACGACAGGGAAACCCTGCGCGAAAAGCAATATGCCCTCAAGGAAGCCATGAATGACAAAAGAGTGAAATACAACTACCACGAAGCACCCGTGAGTGTGCTTGAGGGCGTGTTTGCAAGAGGTGACCGCCGTCTTTCAAAGGTGCTCATGAGAGCACACGAGCTTGGAGTGCGGTTTGACGGCTGGTCCGACCAGTTCAGTCAGGAAAAATGGGACCAGGCATTTGCCGACTGCGGCATGGACATCTTCTTCTACACAAGAGCGCGAAGCTTTGACGAAGTGCTCCCCTGGGATATGATAGATGTGGGTGTGACAAAAGAATTTTTGATTTCCGAAGCCAGAAAAGCTGAGCAGGCAATCACCACCCCCCACTGCCGCGAAAAATGCTCAAACTGCGGCGCAAGCTGCTTTGGAGGAGGTGTTTGCTTTGAGCCAAGACGCTAAGATTATCTACCGCATCACCTACACCAAGGACGAGGGCGTCAAATATATCTCTCACCTTGATTTTCTCAGGTGTGTCAACCGCGCGTTCAAAAGAGCCAAGATGCCCGTGAAATATTCTCAGGGCTTCAACCCCCATATTCTCCAAAACATCGCACTGCCGTGCCCTGTGGGTGTGAGCAGCGAATGTGAAATGCTCGACATTGAGATGACGCGCACCCTTGATTGTGACGCGCTATGCCGCGACCTTGGCGCTGCTATGCCAAGAGGCATAAAAATCCTCAAAGCCGAACGACGCACCAATCACCCCGACTTTTTTGACATTTCATCGGCGCGCTATGCCATCGACTTTCGCTCCGATGCCCCCATCGAGGCAGATGCATTTGACAAAGAGGAATGTTATATAATAGAAAAGAAGTCCAAAAGAGGCATGAAAGAGGTCAACATCAAAGATTTTGTGCAGTCGATGCACACAACCCAGTCAGGCGACTGCATCTATCATATTGATGCAGTGATAAATGCAGGAAGCCAATCCAACTTAAAGCCCGACCTTTTGGTGAGTGCCATGGCAAAGTATTACGGAGCAAATTTTTGCGACATCAAAATAGTGCGCAAAGAGATTTTTTACTCTGAAGCAAGCAAAAATTAATATGGCTTTTTCACAAATGTTGTGATATAATGAATGTGCATATCGCTTTGTCGATATGCACATTTGTTTATAACGGAGGTTTATATGCCAAACGAAACCGAAGAATATTTCACCGACAACCGAAGTGACCATGACGAAGAATACAAGCTCAGCTTGAGAGTGAAGATGGATAAAAAGACTCTCGATGAGTTTGCATCATTCTTTCCCCCGTCACCCGACGGCAATCTACCCTCTGCAGTGCGCTGGCTTTTTGGCGGACGGCTTAATTTTGGTGTGTATCTTTCCAATGCAAGCACCTCCGACCACCCCGATAGCATCAATGTGCTCATAGCGTCCGACTGCGCCAACCACCACAACTCTGACCTCATAGAAGAGCTTGGCGGCTCCACTCTTTCTATCTTTGGATTCAACACTCCCGAGTGGTTTTTTGTCACCAAAATCCGCAAGGTGCCTGCAGCAGTTGGCACCATAAGCAACAGAGTAATAAAGGGCGACGCGGTGTTTTTCTACAATCCGTCACCCGAAGCGTCAAGCCTTGAGCAAAAGCTTTGCAATCGCATTTTTGAACTGCCGAATGTGATGGAGGGCAAAAAGCACATCAATCAGCGCATCACCCACTGGGACGAATATCTCAAAATCAACGAGCAGATAGCCGCCGAGGCACAGCTCCTTATAGACTACGAGGGCTACCGAAGCTCTCACAATATATCACAGCTCATTTTTTCCTCTCAGACCAATGAGCTGAATTCTGCCCATCTTGGCTCTGACATTCAGCTTGTGCTCCACACAGACTATGAGAACGGTCACCCCATACACAAAGGCCCCATAATAGGCACTGTGGGAAGCTATGACACCAATGCAGGAGAGATTTGCATCGACCTCGATTTTGATTTCAGAGAAATGCTCGATGCAGGCACCGCCAAAATTCCGCATAGGGCAAAGCTTTTTGTCAGCAAATGGGGCGACCTTGTGCAGATATCGCGCCTGCGCTATGGTCTGCAGACCTTTGCCAGAGGTCAAGCGGCAAATCCATATCTTGATGTGTTTTTGTTTGACGCTTCAAAGGCTCGCCTGCCTGCACCAAATGCCGAAGAACTACACACGGGCAATCTCTTGCAGCCCTCACTCAACCCCGAGCAAAAAAGAGCCGTGGAGGGCGTCATCAATGCCGACGACATGTATCTCATTCAAGGACCGCCCGGCACAGGCAAGACAACCGTAATTGCTGAAATCTGCTATCAGAACGCCATAAGAGGTCAAAAAACCCTCATTGCTTCACAGACCAATCTCGCCGTAGACAACGCCCTCGGCAAGCTTGTGCACCACCCCAAAATCAGAGCGCTTCGCAAGGGCAACGAGCAAAGCGTGCAACAGGAGGGCAAGCTCTTTACCGAAAATAATGTCATTGCCGCTTGGCTCGAAAAAACCTCAGCCGACTGCGAAAAGCAGCTTGCACCACGAAAAGACAAGCTCCAAAAGGTTGCCGAAGCAGAGGCGCGCCTCGGCGAAATCGCCAATCACTATGCAGCATTCAACGAAGCCACGCGCCATCGCAATGATAACGGCATCCAAAAATCGGTGCTTGAGCATCGCATTGCGGACCTGCAAAATCGCACAGAGCTTTTTGAGCGTGATTTTGAAGAGTTTTTGACCTCAACCGACGAAGCATCACACAAAAAGCTCATGAGCAATCCATATGATGCACCATCAGATATAATAGAAACCATCAATTCGTGCTTCAGGATAAAGCAAAGCCTCGACCGCAAAAGAATCGACATCAAAAATTCAATCGATGCAATCCGAGGCTTCACACAGAGTGCCGAAAGCTATGCATCGCTCCTTTTGACCGAGCTTCAAAAGGGCGACAAGCACGGGGAGTTCACACCTAAAATCACCACAAACCACCAAGCGCGCGAGCTTTCATTCGACATGTGGCAAGCAGAGGCAGAGAGCATCAGTAAAATTCTGATATCAGAATGTGCCAAAAGTAAAAACGGCATTATGCGAATTTTTGGAGTGTCGAAATCAAGGCTCCAAAGCATATCAGCTCTTCTCA
>JAFYUA010000196.1 GCA_017549745.1 Clostridia bacterium
GGCCATGGAAACGATATGAATGCATGGAACAGTCTTTCTGAAGTTGCATTCTACAAACAGAAGTAAACAAATTTATTTTTTGGAGGAAAAAATGATAAATGCAATTCTGGAACCTGTTTTATGCACAGACAAGTTTTTAAAGGAATGTGATTATACAAATACCACCCTTGATGTGGCAATAAAATCAGCCATTGATAAAATTGATTATGCCATTGAATGCTTTGGTGATGATATGTTTCCCGATGCTGCAAGCCGCGGTAATGTATATGAATCAATTCCAAATGAGTATGGCTGGCATAACGGATTCTGGACTGGGATTTTATGGCTTGCATATGAACTGACTGGCAATGAAAAGTATAAAAATATTGCCTCAGGGCATGTGGAAACCTTTCTTGCCCGTATAGAAAAAAGATATAATATAGAGCATCACGATATGGGATTTTTATACACGCCTTCGTGTGTTGCTTCCTATAAGCTTACAGGATGTGAAACTGCAAAGAAAACTGCTTTGTTGGCGGCAGACAATCTGATGGGCCGTTTTCATGAAAATGGGAATTTCATTCAGGCCTGGGGCGATTTGGATTCGCCCCGGGATTACCGCCTTATAATAGATTGTCTTTTGAACATTCCGCTGCTGTATTGGGCAACCGAAGTCAGCGGTGACAAAAGATATGAGACTGTAGCTTATAAACATTTTCGTACTTCCGTGCAAAATGTCATAAGAGAGGATGCATCTGCATTTCATACCTTCTATTTTGACTATGACACAGGCATGCCTCATCACGGCGAAACAGCACAAGGCTACTCCGATGACAGCGCATGGGCTCGCGGTCAGTCGTGGGGGATATATGGCTCGATTCTCACATATGCGTATAAAAGTGACGCCGATGCAATCGAGGCATGCAAAAAGATGCTGAATTATTATCTAAACCGTTTGCCTGATGATTATATTCCTTATTGGGATCTCATTTTCACCGAAGGAGATGAACCCCGTGATTCGTCAGCAGCAGCTATTACAGTTTGCGGCATCCTTGAACTTGTGAAATTTTTGCCCGATTCAGATTCAGATAAAAAGCTGTATGAAAATTGCGCAAAACTTATTATGGAATCGTTGTACCAAAATTATCGTACAGAACCGATTAAAGAATCAAACGGTCTCCTTCTGCATGCAGTATATAATCGCAAAAGCGGAAGCGGTGTTGATGAATGCAATCTTTGGGGCGATTATTTTTATATGGAAGCACTGGTCAGAATGAAGAATAATAAATGGCGTCTTTATTGGTGATTGGTTTATTATCATAATCAATAATTAAATGAAGCTGGTTGAGTGGGTTCAGTACCCGATGAATCAGGTAATCAAAATTATAAAAAGGTGATACACATGAAACTTGCGATAAATACCGGAGCGTTTTCGAAAAGATTTGGTGATCTTGGGACTCTCAATTTGATAAAAAAAGCGGGCTTTGATGCTTTTGATTTTACAATTCCTGATTCATTGGGTATGGGATACGATGAGTATAAAAAATATATTGAAAAAATAAAAGCTTACAGCGAAGAAGTCGCTCTGCCTTGCGTTCAGACCCACGCCCCCGAGACTTTTGCTTATGATGAAAAAACAGTTGAGCTTCTTATCCGTTCAATAGAATATTCGGCAATTTTAGGAGCTGAGATTTGCGTTGTTCACCCTCTTCGTTCCACGCTTGACACTGGAATAATGTATTATGAAAATTACGAAGAGATTTTTGCTGAAAACAAAAAGCTATTTGGAAAGCTCATTCCTGCGGCAAAAAAATTTAAGGTTAAAATTGCAATAGAAAATATGTTTGGGATGGATTTGAACAGAAATATCTATATAGCAAACACATGTTCTCATACTCTTGATTTTCAAAGATACATTGATTATTTTGGCACTGAATATATCACGGCTTGTTTAGACACTGGCCACGCCGCACTGGTGAGTGAAGTACCATCTGATATGATTGTTAAAATGGGAGACCGCATTGGTGCACTGCACGTTCAGGATGTGGACTTTGTTCACGATTTGCACACTCTCCCATACATGGGGGCACTTGACTGGGACGCCATATGCAAGGCACTAAAAAAAATAAACTACAGAGGAAACTTAGTTTTTGAAATTGGCAACAGTTATTTTTCGCCTCAGATGGATGATTCGGTTGTGAGAGCCGCGGCCAAATTTGCCGGAGTTGTAGGTAAAAGTCTTGTAAAGAAGATTGTAAATGGCAGTTAACGGCGAGTTTAGTATCGGCTGAATTTTGAGGCAGGATATTACACAAACGATATCATACTGATTATTCATGAATAATAAATTTATACCTATGCACAAATTATATATGCTAAATTAAGAAAGGATGATAAAAATGAAAAAGATTAAAAAACTAATCTCTCTGCTTGCGATCTTTACACTTGTGGCATTTGTCTTCACAGGTTGCGGCAGCAATGATACTGAGCGCACTCAGACAGATGGCACAAGCTTTACATATTGGTGCACGTTTGACGCCAACGCTCTTGCCAGCGGTGTTGAAAGCTATGCCGACATGCTCATGTTCAGAGAAATGGAAAAACGCACCGGAGTTTCCATCAGCTTTGAGCATCCCATTCAGGGTTCCACAGGAAACGAGGCATTTCTCACCATGCTTGCCACATCAAAACGCCCCGACATGATAGAATACTGGTGGAGCAACTACACCGGCGGACCGCAGGCGGCGATTGATGATCAGGTCATTGTGTGCCTCGACGATTACCTAAAAGAATATGCCCCCAACTTCTATGACTATATGGAAGGTGAAAAAGGCAAGGAAAATGCCTATCGTTGGAAGCTTCAGGCAACCACTGATGAGGGGAGCTACTATGGCTTCAATGTACTCAACATCGGCACCACCAAAGGCTTTGCCGGCCTTTATGTGAGAGCCGACAAGCTCAAGGATTGGGGCATGGAAGTTCCGCAGACCATTGACGACTGGACGGCTCTGTTTGCCAAAGCCAAGACCGCGGGATTCCAAAAACCGTTTGTGTGCGACAATAATACTCTTAGCTTTAAATCCGACAGCATACATAGCTTCAACACTGCCTTCGATGTGGGCAAAAATCTTTATGTAGAAGATGGCAAGGTTGTGTTTGCTCCTTTCCAAAAAGGTTACAAGGAATATGTGGCACAGATTACCGAGTGGATAAAAGCAGGCTATATAGACACAGGCTTCCCCACAAATGACAAGGCAAAAATTGAGGGTAATATGGCAAACGGTATCTCTGTTGCAACTCATGGTTATGTGGGCTCGGGCATAGGCAAAATTCTCCCGGCTGTTCAGAACATCGACCCAAATGCCGACTTTGTTGCATGCCCTTATCCTGTAGCAAAGAGTGGCGATAAAGCACGCTTCCAGATGATGTATGAGGAGGCTACCGACAATGCGATTGCCATATCCACTACATGCGGCAATTATGAAAAGGCAATTTCATGGTGTGACTATCGCTATTGTGAAGAAGGCAGCACCCTGCAGATATTCGGCATAGAGGGTGATACCTTCACCGTGGAGGAAAGAGATGGCGAAAAACATTTCGTCTATACCGACAAAATCCTCAAGCCCGAAACCTCAGGCGTGAACTCAGTTACAGAAGCTCTCTACAAATATATGCAGCCCTGTAACTACCCGGGTCTCAATCAGCATCCTGATTATCTCGATGGTTACTACCCCTATGGTGCACAGAAAGATGCAATCCGTATCTGGAACGAAAACTCCGAGCTTGCCAAAGAACACAAGCTCCCTACACTTTCATTCACCGAAGACGAACGCAACGAAATAAATGATATCAAGGAAATTGCAGAAGTACAGCTTGAAGTAGATATCTCCGACATCATGCTCGGCAAAAAAAGCATTGACACCTATGATGCTGCTATAGCAAGCGCTAAAGACAACGACTATGACAGACTCATCGCAATCTACCAGGCAGCTTATGATAGATATCTCTCAAAGCTTGATGTGTAAATAATATTAAAACCAAAAATGAGCAATCTCTTCCGAGATTGCTCATTTTTTTATATTGCTTCTACATTGAAGCCGCCTTTTTGCACATATAGCTTTTGACCTCTCATGCTCACATTGTGAGACATGAGCGAATTTTTTGCATTGCACTCATGTTCATGGTGCGAGTTATTTATGATGACTCTTAATTTTTCGTCTTTGTGCTCTCTTTCAAAGATGAGCACATCATCAGTGCGCACAAAGTGTATGCTGCCAACCTGCAGGGCGATGTGCTCATTTTTGAGAGCGCCCAATTCTTCAAAAAATCCTTTGAGGCTGCACTGCGACTTGTGCCACTGGAAATAGGCGCGGTTAAACGGGTCGCCAAAGCCTTCCATGCCAATCTCATCACCATAATATATGCAGGCATTGCCCGGCAGGGCAAACTGCAAAAGCGCCGCCACATACAGAGAGCCGAGAGCCTTTGCCTTTTGCTCGTCACTGAGTTTGAATTCTGCCATTTCACTTTTTGATAGTCCCTTTGGGGTATCTGCAAGGCAGGTGAGGATGCGCGCGGTGTCGTGAGTGGAGAGGCTGTTCATCAGGCTGTGTACGCTCGGGGCGGGGTAATTTTCCACCACTGTCATGATTGCATCGGCAAAGCCTTTGGCATCAAGGGAGTGTGTGCAATAGGAAATGATAGCATTTTTGAAAACATAATTCATCACCGAATCAAGCTCCGATGCGGTGAAATACTGCCTGCGCACGCCGTAGCTTATCTTGTTTGATGCATCTTCCCACACTTCGCCCACCACATAGCTCTCGCTCTTTATTGCCTTGACCTTGGCTCTGAGCCTTTTGATGAACTCATCGGGCAGCTCATCTGCCACATCAAGGCGGAAGCCGTCGGCGCCAAGCCTCAGCCAGTGGGCAACCACGCTGTCGTCAGCTTCTATGATGTAGTCAAGGTAGTCATCGCAAAGCTCATTTACGCACGGCAGAGTTTTTATGCCCCACCAGGAGTCGTAGTCATCTTTGCTCTCGCCAAAGCTGAACCAGTTTTTGTACGGCGAGTCATCGCATGAATATGCACCGCCGCCAAAAATGCGCTCTTTGTCAAAATATATGCTGTTGCTGCCCGTGTGTGAAAACACGCCGTCGAGAATGATTTTGATGTCTTTTTTGTGTGCCTCGTTGCACAGGCGCACAAAATCAGCCTCGGTGCCAAGCATGGGATCGATGCATTTGTAGTCACAGGTGTCGTAGCGGTGGTTTGAATACGCCTTGAAGATGGGGTTTAAATATATCACAGAGGTGCCGAGTGATTTGATGTAGTCAAGCTTCTGGATAATGCCGTCAAGATTGCCGCCATAAAAATCACAGTTGAGGATTTCGCCGTGTTCGTCGGGCAGGTAGTGAGGAATGTCGCTGGTGCTATCATGCACCCAATAGGGCCCGAGCTTTCCATCGGCGCTCAGCACTTGGCTATGGAAGAAGCGGTCGGGGAATATCTGATACATCACCTTGCCGCAAAAGCTTTGGGGCACAGTGAAGTCTGCTGCTATGCAGCTTAGCTGCCAAAGAGCGCCTGCGCCTATGTTGGTGCCGTCGCCGTCGCGATATAGTTCAAAATCACTGCCCTCGGTGCTGATGAAAAAATGATAGAAATACAGTCCGCGGCTCTTTATGCAAAATTCACCGCCGTAGGTGTCGTAGCCATCGGCTGCCGTCTTAAAGCTCAGCTCAAAGCGCTCTTCTTCACCCGAGCAGTCATTTTCAAGGCAAAGCCACACTCTCAGGGTGCGGCAGCTCGACGGAATCTTTATGCTTATTTTGCACGCTTCATTTTCTCTGAGCACACCAAAGGGGTTTTTGTATTCAGTTTTTTTGCTGTCATATAATATTCTCATAACACACATCTCTTAACGAAAATCCTGCCAAAAGGCAGGATTTTCTCATTAATTTTATCTGCAATGCCAGATATTTTTTGCATATTCCATGATTGCGCGGTCCGATGAGAACACACCTGATTTTGCAATGTTCACAAGTGACATATCGCCGAATTTGTATTTGTCAACATATGTGTCAGACACCTTCTGCTGAGCCTTGACATATGAGTCAAAATCGGCAAGGGTCATGTAGGCATCGGCTGTGCCATAGGCATTGGTGAGCAATGATTTGGCAATGTCATCAAAGCGGGCACCAAGCACATTTGATGTGAGCATATCGAGCACCTTCTGAAGCTCGGGATTTGTGCGCACATAGTCAAGAGGTGAATAGCCTCTTCTCCAAAGCTCGTCAACCTCGTGTGATTTGAGACCAAAGAGGAAGATGTTGTCCTCGCCCACATTTTCAAAGATTTCAACATTGGCTCCGTCAAGCGTGCCCAGGGTTACGGCACCGTTTATCATGAGCTTCATGTTGCCTGTGCCCGAGGCTTCCTTGCCTGCAATGGAAATCTGCTCGGAGATGTCGGCTGCAGGAATGATGACTTCAGCAAGCGACACGCGGTAGTCCTCAATGAACACAACCTTGATTTTTTCTCTTGCCACGGGGTCATTGTTGATAGTGTTGGACACTGCCACAATAAGGCGGATAATCTGCTTTGCCATGAAATAACCTGCCGACGCCTTTGCCGCAAACACAAAGGTGCGGGGGGCAATGTCGAGGTTGGGGTTTTCCTTGATTTTGTTATACATATACAAAATCTGAAGCACATTTAAAAGCTGGCGCTTGTATTCGTGAAGCCTTTTTATCTGAATGTCAAATATAGAATCGGGGTCTACATTTATGCCGTTGGCAGTAGAGATATAATCTGCAAGGCGGATTTTGTTGTTTTTCTTGATTTCAAACAGGCGGTCGATGACTTCCTTGTCACCCTTGTATTTCAAAAGCTCCTCAAGATGCATGGAGTTCTTTTTGAATTTGGGGCCGATGAGCTCTTCAATGTATGAGGTGAGCTCAGGGTTTGCCTGCATGAGCCAGCGGCGGTATGCAATGCCGTTGGTCACATTTGTAAATTTGGAGTTGTCGATGTTGTAATAATCGCGAAAGATGCTCTCGGTGAGAATGTTTGAGTGCAGCTTCGACACGCCGTTGATGGTGTGGCAGCAAGCAAGGCACAGATTTGCCATGCGCACCTCGCCGTTGGCAATGACTGCCATGTAGTCAATCTTGGCAAAATCGCCGGGGTAGATTTCGTGCAGAGTCTGAAGCAGACGGCGGTTTATCTCGGCCACAATCTGATAGATTCTGGGCAGCTGCTCGCGGAACATATGCTCGCTCCAACGCTCAAGCGCCTCGCTCATTACGGTGTGGTTGGTGTAGGACAGGGTATTTTGGCAGATTGCCCACGCATCGTCCCAGCCATAGCCATAGTCATCCATGAGTATGCGCATGAGCTCAGGCACGCAAAGTGCAGGGTGGGTGTCGTTGATGTGCACCGATACCTTGTCGGCGAGGTTATCGAGGGTGGAATATTTTTTGAAATGCTTGCTCACTATGGTCTGAAGTGATGCACTCACAAAGAAATACTGCTGCTTTATGCGCAGGATTTTGCCGTCCATGTGGTCATCGGCAGGGTAGAGTATCTTGGAGATGACCTCGGCTTTGGTGTTTTCTTCAAGGGCTTTGGCATAGTCACCGCGTGAGAAAGCCGTCATGTCGAGGCTCTTGGGTGATTTGGCACTCCAGAGCACGAGCTTATTGACAGCCTTTGAATCATAGCCCGAAATGTACATATCATACGGCACTGCAACAATGGAGCTGTAGTCCACATGCTCAGCTCTGTAGCCGCCGTCGTCAAAATATTCTTCTACTCTGCCGCCAAATTTCACCTCTACTGATTCATCGGTGCGGGCGCTGAGCCACACATCGCCAAGATTGAGCCAGTCATCGGGAAATTCCATCTGCCAGCCGTCTACAATGCGCTGCTTGAATATGCCGAATTCATAGCGGATAGAATAGCCTGTGGCAGGAATGCCCAGTGAAGAGAGAGAGTCCATGTAGCAGGAGGCGAGTCTGCCCAGGCCGCCGTTGCCAAGGCCTGCATCGGGCTCCATGGCATAGAGCTCGCTTATGTCGATGCCTGCCTTTGAAAGTGCGGCGGCAAATGGTTTTTCGAGCTTTAGGTTGGAGATGTTGTTGCGAAGTGATGTGCCAACCAAAAACTCCATCGACATGTAATAAACCTGTTTTTCTTCTTTGTCTTTCACTGATTTTGTAAACTCAATGTTTTTGTCTATAAGAATGTCCTTTACAACAAGGCACAGGGTTTTGTATGCCTGTTGCTTTGTTGCTTCGCTTATGCTGCAGCCGAATTGTTTTTTGCATTTTTCGTCTACAAGCGAAAGAGCTGTTTTCTGATCCATTTTCAATATCCTTTCTGTTTTGAAATACAAAATGCAGCATTAAGCTGCATTTTGGTAGAGAATCTTCATTGGTGTTCTACTATATTATAGCAGAAAGAAAGAGGAATATCTACAGAAATAGTGTAGTAAATCTACTATTTATTCTTTTTTAAATTTGTTAATTAAGAACAGATGATAGAATTTTTATACTATTTCGCTATATAATGCCATATACTTTTCGCCGGGGATTTTCCAGCTGGTGTCTATTTTCATGATAGCTGAGCGATGCGCCTTGAGCTTTGCTTTGTCTTTGAAAAATTCGGCTGCTCTCTCCACTGCGCCGAGCATGTCATGTGCATTGAACACCTTGAAGGTGAAGCCTCTGCCCTCTAAGGTTTCGGTGTTTAGCGGGGCAATGGTGTCTACAAGACCGCCCGTCTCTCTCACTATGGGCACCGAGCCGTAGCGCATGGCAATGAGCTGCGAAAGTCCGCATGGCTCACTCTTTGACGGCATGAGGAAAAAGTCGGATGCTGCATAGAGCTTATTGGCAAATGATGGGTCAAACATGATGTTGGCAGACACTGTGTCGGGGTGCACATAGGCGAGGAATTTGAACATTTCTTCATATTTTGGATCACCTGTGCCGAGCACAACAAACTGAATGCCCATTGTGGCAAGATTGTCGGCAACCCACTCCACAAGCTCCATACCCTTGTGTGCCACAAGGCGCGTTATCATGGCAACCATAGGCACATCATCTCTCACAGGCAGACCTAGCATTTCCTGCATCTGAGCCTTGCACTGAGCCTTGCCAGCCAAAGCCGAGGGCCTATAGTTAAAATCGAGGTGTGCATCGGTTGATGGGTTAAAGAGGGCAGTGTCGATGCCATTGATGATGCCGCAGGTTTTGTATTGGTTTTCGGCAATTATTGCCTCAAGACCATGAGCAAAATATGCATAGCGGATTTCGTTGGCATAGGTTTCTGACACGGTGGTGAGCTTGTCACAAAGCACGATTGCCGTTTTCATGGCATTTATCATGTTGCCTTGAGTGCACACATTGCGCCATGTTTCGTCAACTCCGAGCACCTCGCCAAGAAAGCTTGGCATAGCCTTGCCCTGATATTCGATGTTGTGAATGGTGTACACAGTGCGCACATTGGAAAGCTTGGGCACATCTGAGTACAGCGCCTTTAGAAACAGCGGCACAAATCCCGTCTGCCAGTCATTGCAATGAATGACATCGGGCTCAAAATCAAGATGAACCAATGCTTCAAGCACTGCCTTGGAAAAGAATGCAAAGCGCTCGCCGTCATCATCATAGCCGTAGAGCGAGTCGCGGTCAAAATATGATTCGTTGTCGATGAAATAATAGGTCACCTTGGCGCTCTTGCGGCGGCCCGATGCCTTGGTGGTGACCACTGCTTTGAAGATGCCCACATAGCTGCTTCGCCATGCAAGAGGCATATAAAAGCTGGTCACATATTCAATGCCCAAACCGGGATTGTGTTTGATTTTGGCATAGTATGGCATTATCACAGCCACCTCGGTCCCAGAGTGGCGCGAAAGCTCAGGCGGCAGTGCCCCCATCACATCGCCCAGACCGCCCGATTTGGCAAAAGGAGCAGCTTCGCTTGTTGCATAAAGTATTTTCATAATAGTTTGTCATTCCTTTCGGGTGTTATATTGTGTCTCCTTTGTGGACAATAACCGGCGAGCTTGAACCGCCAATGAGGGTCGCCCCGTCGGATATGGTCACATTTTTGTCGAGGATTGCATTTTCTATCTTTGCACCTCTGCCCACCACGGTGCCCTGCATTATGATTGCATTTTTGATTTTGGCACCCTCTTCGATTGTTACATCGCGGAACACCACAGTGTTTTCAAGCTTACCCTTTATCACGCAGCCGTCGGCAATCACACTGTCATTGACATTTGAAGTGTCGGCATAGTAGGTGGGGGCTTCGTCGCGCACTTTGGTGTAGATGGGTGATTTTGAGGAGAAGATGTCCTTGCGGATTTCCTCGTCCATAATGCGGAAGTTATTTTTGAAATAAGATAAAATGCTGTGGTTGCGAAGCACAGGTCCTTTGAATTCATACACATTGATGTCGATGCTGTCATCGGCAAAGCGCGAGAGCAAAAAGTCTTTTTCAAAGCTGTAGCGCCCGCGTGCCACATAGTTGTTGATGACGCTGAGCAGGAACTTGCGCTCCACAATGTACATGCCCATGCCGATTAGCGAATCAGCGCCAAGGTCCTGACCGATGGCAAGGTCTGTGGCTTTGCCGTTTTCGTCTTTGGTGAGCACAAGGTCAGAGTCTACGCTTTCATATGCCCTGAGGTCGCGGCTTGCAATGACTGTGACTGCCGCGCCCGATGCCACATGAGAGGCGAGGGCTTTTTTGTAGTTGATGTTGCAGATGACAGTGGTGTCACACATTACCACATAGTCGGGCTTGTTGGACTGCAAAAACTGCACCGCATTGGAAAGAGCTTCAAGATTGCCCCTGTACACATTGGTCACACCCGATGCAAAAGGCGGCAGAATATAGAAGCTGGCGTTTTTGCGGCTCAGATCCCACTCTGCACCCGAACCGAGGTGGTCCATGAGTGATTGATAGTTGTATTTGGTGATAAGACCTATTGACGAAATGTGAGAGTTGACCATGTTGGAAAGCACAAAGTCAACCAGGCGGTATCTGCCGCCAAAGGGAAGAGACGCAACAGTTCGTTTCATGGTCAGATCGCCGAGCGATGTATCATACACATTGGAAAAAATAATACCTGTCATTTTCATTTTGCATAACCCCCTTTATTGTGTCACGATTTCGTTTGAAGCGATAACCGATTTTTTGCCTATAACGCAAATCTCCTTGTTGGCGCCGTCGCCCTCGGGCGGAATCTCGCCCACGCGGGCATTCATGCCAATGACGCTTTCCTGACCGATGATGGCATATTTGACAACTGCTCCGCTTTTTATCTCCACATCGGGCATGAGCACACTGCTTATGACAATGGCATCTTCGGCAATCTTGCAGCCTGTGGAAATGACGGAGTTCTTCACGCTGCCCTTGACAGTGCAGCCCTCTGCCACAAAAGAATTGTTGATGTCGGCAGTTTTGGTGATGAGGGTGGGAGGCTCGGCATAGTTGCGCGCGTAGATTTTGTAGTTTTTGTCTTTGAGTTCAATGGGCACATTGGGGTCGAGCAAATCCATGTTTGCCTCCCAAAGGCTCGCAATGGTGCCCACATCCTTCCAGTAGCCATCGAACTGATAGGCAAAGAGCTTTTTGCCGTCGGCAAGAAGCTTGGGAATGATGTTTTTGCCAAAGTCGTTGGCAGAGTCGGGGTTTGCTTCATCGTCGATGAGATATTTTTTGAGTAGCTCCCAGTCAAACAGATACACACCCATTGAAGCCTTGGTGCTCTTGGGTTGCTTTGGCTTTTCTTCGAATTCATAGATGGAATCATCATCGCGCGTGTTCATGATGCCGAAGCGCGATGCCTCTTCAAGCGGCACATCGAGCACTGCAATGGTGCACTGTGCGCCTTTTTCCTTGTGATAGCGAAGCATTTTTTCATAGTCCATCTTGTAGATGTGGTCACCTGAGAGCACGAGCACATATTCGGGCTCGTATCTGTCTACAAAATTGATGTTTTGATAGATGGCGTTGGCAGTGCCTTTGTACCATTCGCTTTTTCCGCTTTGAGAATATGGGGGCAAAATGTGAACTCCGCCAAAGTTTCGGTCAAGGCCCCAGGGCGAGCCTGTGCCTATGTAGTCATTTAATTCAAGCGGCTGATATTGAGTCATTATGCCCACTGTGTCAATGCCTGAATTGACACAGTTTGAAAGAGGAAAGTCAATAATGCGGTATTTTCCCCCAAAAGGCACTGCAGGTTTTGCGGTAGCCTCCGTAAGCACCTTGAGCCTGCTGCCTTGTCCGCCTGCAAGAAGCATGGCTATGCATTCTTTGCTTTTTCCTCTGATCATTGTGATACGCCTCCTAAAATATTTATACAAACATTATTTTTCGATTTCATAATATTGCACCGACATTGCAGGTATGCAAATCTCCACCGATTTGTCGTAGCCGTGCATGGGCACATCTTTTATCCTGGGCTTAGTCATTCGCGTGCCCTTGCCGCCAAACGAGAGCTTGTCACTTGAAAACACGCACTTCCAGCTTGTGCCATCGGGAGAGCCAAGGCGGTAGCGTGTGCGCTTCACAGGGCAGAAATTGCACACTGCAATGATTTCGTTGCCTGCTTTGTCAATGCGTCTGAATGCGATGATGCCGTTGTCTTTGTCATCATGGCTTATCCACTTAAAGCCCTCCCAGTCGGCATCGTTTTGCCACAGAGCAGTGCAGGATATATAAAAGCGGTTGAGCTCGCGCACATATTTTTTCATCTGTTTGTGATTGTCATAATCCAAAAGAAGCCAGTCCAGCTCCTTTTCGGGATTCCACTCAATGAACTGGGCAAATTCGTTGCCCATAAAGCTGAGCTTTTTGCCGGGGTGCGCCATCATGTAGCCATAGAGCACTCTTAAGTTGGCAAACTTATCATCATATTCACCCGGCATTTTGTTTATCATAGA
>JAFYUA010000197.1 GCA_017549745.1 Clostridia bacterium
CATCATACTGTCAAGCGGTATTGTGTGTTTTTATCTCACACTTCCATATCTGAAGAGAGTGTTTGATGTGATTTCCAACATATCCAAAAGCGTTTTTGGCGCAGAAAATTATGTGAGCATTACCATCAAGATTGTGGGCATATCACTACTGTGCGAATTTGCAGCTCAATCATGCAGTGATATGGGTGAAAACACAATGGCGGCAAAAATAGGCTTTGCGGGAAAAGTTGTGATTCTGTGCATCAGTGCACCCGAATTTTTGAAACTTATAAATAAAGTTATTAATCTCGTTAATTTATTATGAAAAAAATCATTATTATCTTATTGCTGTTTTTGATTTTTGATTGCGGTTTGATTTTTGCCGAGGGTGATTCTAATACATATGATAAAATGTATGACGATTTCATCTCTTTTTCGGAACAATATGATACGTCAGATATAAATGATAATGCCGCCTCATCAGATTCATATACCAACACTCAAAAGATTTTCAAAAAAATATATGAACTTTTCTTTGCAGAGATTAAGAGTTCACTGACTATGTTTTTCTGCATTTCATTTGTTTGTGTTTTGGCTTCTCTTATCAAAATCTTTGTAGAAAAAACTTCATTGGCTGACATAGGATGCTATGGTTGTTATTGTGTGTGTGCAGGCGCAATCATACTCAACTTCAGCAAAATTAATAATGTATGCCAGGCTTCTATTACCGATTTGTCTGATTTCATGGATCTGGCGGTGCCTACATACAGTGCAATGCTCACAGGTTGTGGCTATGGCGTCACTGCAGCATCACTGCAAGGGGTTTTTGTGATTATATCAATTGTAATTACTCACTTGATTGAAAAGCTGATTTGCCCGCTTTTGTTTTGTTGTGGGTTACTTGCCATAATCAGCGGAATTTCAACGACCATCGAGCTCACAAGGTTTATAAAACTTATTTCCAAAACCATTAAATATGTCATAGGTATTATAATAACAGTATTTGCAGGAATTTTAACTTTTACGGGCTTTGCTGCGAGTGCAGGAGATAATGTTGCTGTAAAGACGGCAAAATATGCAATATCCAATTTTGTGCCCGTTGTAGGGGGGTGTCTGTCGGAGGCACTCAATGGCATTGTGCAATCGTCGCTACATATGAAAAATACTATCGGATATCTGGGATTTATCACTTTGTTGTCTATGTGTATGCTGCCTGTGATAAAGGTGTTCGTCACAGTTTTTTGTTTCAGGCTGAGTGCTTCAACGGCGGAGCTGCTTGCAGAAAGCAAGCTGGGTACCGTTTTGGATTGTATATGTGATGTGTTAGAAACGTTGCTCGGCATGCTCATACTTGTCACTGTGATTTTTATGTTGATAATTGGTATTATATCTTCGGTGGGATAAAAATGGACAATATAAAGGCATATATAATTCAAATAATAATTGTAGCTTCCATAGTTCAATTAGGCGGGCTCTTAGTTTCGGGCAAATCTTATCAAAAGTTATACAAGCTTGTAGGGGCAATATTTCTTATGCTCACGATGTTCAGCTTCCCGAATGCAAACCTGAAACAAATTGTGGGCACTTCAATCAATTATTCACAGCCTGATGAGGTTGGGGCGGATTATATAAGCATGGAGTTTACCCAAAAGGTTTCTGAAAAAATTAGAAATTCCATACAAAGTCAATATGGCATTGAAAGTGAGGTGACAGTGACTACAGACGAAAGCTACACCGCCATATCAATACATGTTTCGTATGATGGTGAAATCGACCCTGTAGAATTGAAGCAATATGTCATTGACAATTTTTGTACACAAAATGATGAGGTGATTGTTGTTGGCAAAAAAACTTGACGATATTAAAAAAATGCTTGGTGAAAAAAAGATGAAGCTTGTTTTGGCAGCAGGGGTGATTTTGGGCGTGGGTTTAATAATAATTTCCAACACCTTCCCCAAAGTGAGCGATGATACAAATCAGGCAGAAAATTTAATTGCAACAGAGAAATCAACAAGCGATACACCTCTTGAACAACGCCTGAAAGCTTTGTTATCCAAGGTAAACGGAGTGGGGGAGGTGGAAGTGTTTGTGAGCTATGCATCCACCGAAGAAAAATTGGCATTAAAAGACAAAGAAAGCAATGGTTCTGAACAAACAATACTGAAAAGCTCATCAGGCAACACTGAGCCATATATATACAAAAGCATATATCCTCAGGTTGAGGGTGTCATCATCGTTGCACAAGGTGGCGGTAACGATGATGTAAGGTCGGCTATATCAGATGCTGTAGCTGCCGTGTTGGAACTACCCATTCACAGAGTGAAAATATTAAAAATGAAATAGAGGTTGTATATATTATGTTTGTGACAATAAAGAAAAAACACATTACTATAGCAACGGTTGTACTTTTGTGCGCAATTGCATTATATCTGAATGTCCGCACCCCCGACACACACACCAATGTTGCCCAGGAGGTTGCAGACACTAATCAAACCGATTATGACAGTGGCGAAAGCGGCAAAGCCATAATGGTGTCAGCAAAAGAAAGCACTTTGGCAAAAGCTAAAAACAACAGAGAGATTGTGCGAAGCAAAGCTTGTGAACTTCTGAGCAAAACATTGAAAGACCCTGATATATCACAGGATACAAAAACAAAGGCAGAAAATCAGCTTTTGAAGATGTCCAAAGATATGGACGCTGAAGCCGAATGTGAATTATTGCTCTCGTCCAAAGGTTTAGGCGAATGTATTGTGTTTATATCAGACAACAGTGTGAATGTCACTGTGAGCAAAAGTGAGATTACTACCGAAGATGTTACCAAGATAAATGATATAATTTATGAAATTACAGGAAATAATAATATAAAAATAGTTGAAGTTGATTAAATTCTGTGGTATAATGTAACAGAGTATATTTGTTTTTGACTTTGATTAATCAAGGAGGATAAATATGGAAAACTTAAATGAATTCAATGAAAACAGCGGTTCCATAAAAATATCAGATGAAGTAATCGCAACTATAGCTTCTGTTGCAGTATCTGAAATCGACGGAGTATGCGGACTTATGGGTTCTATTGCAGGCGAGCTTGCAATCAAATTTGGCAAAAAGAATATCAACAAAGGTATAAAAGTGGCGTCTGACGATAAAGAAATCTCAATCGATATCAGCCTTATTGTCAAATATGGCATACGAATCCCGGAAATAGCATGGGAAGTTCAGGAAAATGTAAAAAAAGCAGTAGAGTCTATGTCCGGGCTTATTGTGGCAAAAGTCAATGTTCATGTTGCGGGCGTTGAGTTTGAAAAGGACGCTCAGGCAGCTTGCACCGAGCAAACCGACTCTATAGAATAACAAATCATAAGCACATTAATACACGGAGGAAAATATGAGCCGAAAATCTGCACGCGAAGCAGCGTTTAAGACAATTTTTGAAATACCGTTTCACTGCACTGAAGAGCCTATAGACATCATCAATTTCAGTGTTGATTATTCAAAGGATTCCATCAGCGGTGCCGGTGATGTTGATTATTTCAAAGCAGTCACAACCCAATGCTATGACAATCTCAATACAATTGACGATAAAATTTCTCTCCATTTGAAAGA
>JAFYUA010000198.1 GCA_017549745.1 Clostridia bacterium
AAAAGACCAACCCCGGTTCATTTACATATGCAATGACCGATGCTTTCTATTCAAAGCTCAACAAGACCGTTCCGGTTGAACAGCGCAACTTCGCAACCAAGGAAAATCTTCCCACATACCCCGAGAAGATTGCAAAGCTCAAAGCCGAAGGCGCAAAGCTCGGTTTGGTGTTTGGCATAGGCAGAATGTGCCACATCGCTTTCTGGGAGCCCCAGTTTGCAGCAGACTATGCAAGTGTTGACGAGTGGAAAAAGCAGACTCACCGCATCGGTGCCAAGCTCCACCCCCTCACCATTGAGCAGAATGCTATCACAAGCTTCAAATCAAGAACAACTCTCGTTCCCTGCACAGCCAACACAATCGGACCCGGTCTATTCCTCCAGGCTGATTTCATAATCGGCGGCTGCGACGGTGCATTCAACCGTGGTATGCAGTGGCAGGGCATGAGCTTCTGGATGACTCTCAGATATGGTCCCGACATGTGGATCACATCCAGCTTCATTCCCACACTCCCCGGCAAGCTCTTCTATGTGTCTGAGCTTGAAGGTCCTTTGGTTGCTGAATGTAACTGATATTTTGTGAAATTAAAGAGGTTGTCTTTTTTAACATTAATAATGCAAAAACATTCAAAATGTAGGGGTCGATGCCATCATCGACCCGAATTTGCAAGATTTCTCGGGCGGATGAGGGCATCCGCCCCTACAATACGAATGATTGTGCATAGTATTTGTTTAAAGAGGCAGCCTCTTTTTTTTATGTGAACAAATCAATTGGTATGTTTTTCTTGAATTTTACTTGTGTTTGTGTTATAATAACCCTGCTACAACTTTTACTTTTATTATAAAACAGACAAATATTTTCATGCTTGGAGGGTACGCTATATGTAAAAAGCGTACACTCTTGTTTCGTCATACCTCTGGGCATTTTGTCTGTGTTATGAGTAAAAGTGTGTAGCAACCTTTTGAAACAGAGTCACTGCGTTTTTTGGTGCGTGGCTTTACCTCAAGGGGTAGCTACGCACTTTTTTATTTTGGGGTATGATATGAAAACAGTAACTTTTTGCGGTCACAGCAGATTGCCGTTGAGGGAGCATGAAGTAATAAGAGAGCGTGTATGCATCGAAACAGAAAAACTCATTCGGCAAGGAGCCACAGAATTTTTGCTTGGAGGATATGGTGAGTTTGACAATATGTGTGCACGAGTTGTGAAAGAACTCAAAACAAAGTATCCGCACATAATATCGGTGCTGGTTATTCCGTATATAGAAAGGGATTTCGACAGAGAGCTCTATGATTGTTCAGAATATCCACCGTTGGAGAAAGTGCCAAGAAAGTTTGCCATTGTCAAACGCAATCAGTATATGGTCGAAAAAGCTGATGTTGTTGTTGCTTATGTCAAACACACTGGCGGTTGTGCAAAAACATATACCTATGCGAAACGAAAGAAAAAGCATATATTATTGATAAATGATTGTTTTTGAAATTCAGAGAGGATGTCTGTCGTGTGTTTTAAGCTCATGGCAGGTATCCTTTTTTGTTTTCTTTTGTGCACTCATGAGCTCTATGCAGCATATTATATTCATGAAGGGAATGAGTTTTATGAACAATGCTTTGATAGTTGGCGGAGATATGCGCAGCGTGTGCCTTGCAAGGGAATTCAAAAAGCGCGGCGCTGCCCCGCTTGTGTGTGGAATAGATGCCGAAAAGCTTGGTGATGCGGGGAGCTTATGTGATGATTTTGCGCGCTCGGTTTCGGGTGCATCGCTCATAATATTGCCTCTGCCTGTGACTAAAGACGGGGTTCGTCTGCACACTCCGCTGTGGCAAGGAGAGCTTTTTGTGGCAGATGTTTTGCGTTATGCCCGCAAAGACGCTCTTATCTGCGGCGGCAAAATGAATTGTGACCTCTTTGCAGAGCACGCTCTCATGGCGGTGGACTATGCCGCGCGTGATGACTTTGCATCGCTCAATGCAGTGCCCACTGCAGAGGGGGCTATTGAAGCTGTGATGAAGCTTCTTCCCGTCACCATTTTTTCGAGCAGTGCTCTCGTCACG
>JAFYUA010000199.1 GCA_017549745.1 Clostridia bacterium
CAAGTGATATACACAAAACCATCTTTTATATGGTGTTCACTGCCCAATGCACTAAAACCCTTGAGGTGCAAATCCACAGGCCGAGTGCCTATGGTGCACCCCCCCGGGAGTGCAATTTCTGCAAACTTAAAGCGTGCAAGCAAAGAACCTGCCACGATGAATGATGCTCTGATTTTGCCTGTGAGCTCATATGGCAGAGCAATGCTCGATGCATTGGATGAATCTACTGTGACAACATCATCATTTCTTGAAATTTTGCAGCCAAGATAAGAGAGTATGCTGCACATGATGCTCACATCACTGAGGTCAGGAACATTTTTTATAACCGATGTTCCGCCTGACAAAAGGCATGCGGAAAGAATGGGAAGAACTGAATTTTTGGACCCGGACACTTTTACCGTGCCTCGCAGAGTTCTTGAAGAATTTACTATAAATTTTGACACTGTATATCACCAATATTTTGTTAATAATCTAAATAAAGTATTGGTGAATAACAAAATTTTATACAGTTATCTATGTCGAATTTTCAAAATAATGCGATACAAAAAATAGCCAAAAGCAGCACCCGCAGTGTCTATGAGCATGTCATACAATCGGCATGCTCTGCCGGGTACAAAATACTGATGGATTTCATCAGACACTGCATAAAGAAAGCATATCAGGATTGTGTATGCCAAATCCTTGACAGTCGCTCCAAACGAGCGCAGGCAATAGCACACAAGCAAGCCCAAAACAGCGTACTCTGTAAAATGAGCAAGCTTTCGTATTATAGTTTCGATGATATCCAACAAATATTGCGGTGGATTATCTACAAAAAAACCTATAATATAGTCGGTTATGAACATACTGTCCGCACCTGATTGAACCGCACTTTTTGCAGAAAAGCTGAAAATAAGGCACATCCACAACAATGTCATAGCAAGAGAAAAAATCTTTCTAAGCATTTTTCTCCTCCAAGGTGTTGCGGTTGGTTAAAAATTTCTGGAACATATACCATAGTGCCCAGGCTATGCTTAAGCCGCATGCAATACCAAGAGCATATTGAACAGTGAGCGAGCTATATTGTCTGAACATATCCCAATCGCTTCGCAGTGCATAGCTCATTGTGTAAAAAAGAGCGCCTCCGGGAATCAACGAAACTACCCCCGGAATAAAAAACACACTTGCAGGAGTTTTGTTGACTCGAGCCATGACCTCACCATAAAGTGCGGCAAATGCTGATGCAACAAAGCTTGCAACAAAATAGTTGGCAGTGATGCTTTGGAAAATCAAAAATAAACCCCAACTCAAAAATCCGCCAACTGATGCCAGAAACACAAGTGAGCTGCGAATGTTAAATACAATAGCAAATCCGGCTGAGCCAAGGAATGCCGTTATTAACTGAATTATATATTCTTTCATCAATGTCACACTCCTATCAGCATCATGGAAAGTACAAATCCGAGCGCAAGAGAAGCCGCCCAGAGGATTGTCTCCACCATGCGAATGACACCTGTGTTGGTGTCGCCCACCAAAAGATTGCGAATGGAATTGGTGAATGCAATACCGGGAATGAGAAGCATGATATCACCAATTATTATCTTATCAGCATTGAGGCTGAAAAGCTGCGAGGTAAAACAGATGCATATACCCACCAAAAAAGAAGTGAGAAGA
>JAFYUA010000200.1 GCA_017549745.1 Clostridia bacterium
ACCATATCGGAGAGCCCATTTAGCGATGTGCCTGCAAATAGCTCTTATGCAGGAGCCATAAAATATGCTCTCGACACAAAAATCATTTCGCAATCCGATAGCTTCAACCCCAACAATCCCATACGATATGCCGAAGCTTGCAAAATGGCTGTTTCAGCACTTGGCTTTGACTATTATGCCATAGCGGGCGGCGGTTTCCCCACAGGCTACATAAAAGCTGCAGCGCAAAGCGATTTGCTCATTGGCGTATCCGGCAATGAAATTCTTACATATGCCGATGCACTCACTATCATAAGCAACTTTATGTATGCCAATGTGTATGTGGAAAGCGGATATAATGAAACTGATGGAGGCACAGCAATCCTTAGCCAGGGCGACACAGTCCTCAAATATCATCATGATGTCGAAATCCTTGAAGATGCAATAATCACAGCAACTGTTTTTTCGGGTCTGTACGAAGCAACAGGAGCCTGCGATGAATCGGAAATAGAAATTGACAACAAAACATATAAATATAGCGGCAACTCTGTAGAGCTGGTTGGTAAGTGCGCCGATGTGTATTACAAAAAAGACGGTGCAAGAAACACAGTTCTCTATTTGGAAGCAACCCCCGCTGCAATGATTACACTCAAAAGTTCTGATATACTCAGTGCCGCAAATCAAACCGTTGAATACACCACAGGCACAACCCCTAAAACTCTCAGACTTTTGCTGAGCCCTTCATTTATATATAACAATTGCGCCGACACAACGCTCACTCTTGATTACTTAACCACCACCGATGCCGAGCTCACATTTATTGATAATGATTTAAATGGAATATACGATGTTGTTTATATAAATGAAAGCACAGTTTCAGTTGTAGAAAGAGTCAGTGTTTATGATGAACTTATAGTTTGTGATGATGACACAATTTTAAACTTTAGTGATAAAGACGGTGTATATTATATTGAAAAAGAAGGCAAACAGTGTGAGCTTGTCGATATTAAAGCAGACGATGTTCTCTGGATATATCGTTCGCATTTGCCAAATAATGCCATAGTTGTGTATGTGGCAGAAAAACAAATAATAAGCGGCACTGTCACAGGTATAGATAGTAGCAATAGAATGATATACATTGACGATACTGCCTATGCCTACAACAAATCATTTGAAACAAAAGGACTTTCTCTCTGTGCTATCGGCACCAAAGTCACCGTTGTACTCAACAGCCTTGGTCAGGTTGCCGCTTGCACCGACAATGATACCAAAGCAGAATACGGTTATTGCATAAGTCTTCGAAAAGCTTCTGGATTGGAAGAGCTTGTTGAGCTTAAAATGCTCAATGCCGACGGTAAGATAGAAATATACACCATAGATAAAAGCGTAACCTTTGATGGCAAAACAACAACAAGAGCAGATGCCTATGATAAGCTGAATACCTACATAAACGACAGCAAAACAACAAATATAATCCGCTATATTGCATCATCTGATAAGCTCCTTAAAATGATTGACATTCACAATGATAACTCCAAAGGCATAGTTGATGACAATATGGGTTCAAACGATCGTTTGTCAATATTTGTGTTCCCTGAATCCGGCTTTACCAACTCTGATGTTTTCTACAACGGTGGCACAATGATGTTCCACCCTCATTTTCAGGCTACTGCCACCACCAGGGTTTTTAAAATTATAGAAGATGAAAAGGTAGAAGAAAGCCAGCGTTACACTGTAACTACTCCGTCATATTTTTCATCAATCAGATTCGTACCCAAAAAAGACAACTCTGGCAATGAATGTTTCTTTGCATATGATGTGGTTGAAAGCGGTCAGGTAGGAGCAATTGTATATAAGGCAGATGCAGGCGGCACCAATGTCAACCAGGAGTCAAACTCAGGCATTATCTATTCGGCAAATCCTGCTGTTTCTCCCGCCGGTGAAAATGCAGTTGCTTTGGTAGTGTACAAATCGGGGAAATATCAGAGATTTTATATTGAAGATGAGATGGTTCTCAAAACCATAAGTGCCGATGCTTCATTCAGTAATATCCCCCTCAAACAAGGTGACTACATAAAATACAACAGCAGTACAAGAGGCGAAATCACAGGTATCGTAAAGGATTTCGACTATCAGTCAAAAGAGGTTCTCGACACATTTGAAAACCATATGCTCTATGGTTACTACTACGGCAAAATTTATGACTGTAAAGATGGCGTTATCAGCTTAATGCCTGAAAACTTTGATAAAGATAAGCCTGCAGAGACCGACGGAGCATATCGTTATCGCTTCAAACTCCCCGGTTCAATTACCGTGTATGACTCAAAGTCAAAGACAATGTATCAGGGCTCATACGCTGATGTTGTAACCTACCTTCAGAGCAAAACCGATTGTCATAAAATCCTTTTGAAAATGTATGAAGGTAATATAAGAGATGCTGTACTGTTCAAGTAATAGGTTAAGGAGGTAAGCTATGAAATATTTATCACGAATTTTAGCAATATTTCTTTGTGTCACAATGATTCCAATTTCATATGTTGCTCAAGCTGCCGAAAGCGACTCTTTCTATGAAGGCTTCGACGGCTATACTACCAATGATGCACCGGCTGAAATCAATGTCAATACCAACACATATTACATAAAAGAATATGCAGAGGGCAAAAAGGGCCTGTGCATAGCACTTGGCAAGCAGCAAACAACGGTTCAGTTTCCAATTGGCATACAAGGAAGCTTTTGCCTGCAGTTTGATATTGCCTGCACCCCCGCTGCAGCAGATGGAAGTCTAACAATTCAAGACAATAAAAGCAAGGCTGAGATACTTAAGTTTTACAGCGACAACAGAATCACTGCAACCGATGGTAAGCCATTGTTTGGCTATGGCGAGACCATGGGAAGAATAGCCATTGTCTATGACGCACAAAAGGCTTCGTGCGATATATATCGTGACGGACGCTTGTTTGAGTCGAACTACAGATTTTCAAGCGGTGCTTTAACTGCTATCGAATCACTGTCATTTTCATTTTTTAGTGAAACTCCCGGCAATGAGATTATCATAGACAATCTGTATGTTACAAGTGGGGCTAAGGTGCCCAAGACTATGCCTCGCAGTGAATACAATGATGAAGTTATGGATGAACCTACCTTCACCCACGATATTAAGCTTGGCACCCGCGTTATAATGAACTGTGACTTTGAGACAGCTCTCCCTTTGTCAGTATATCAAAACGGCAGTACATTAGAACGGATTGAGGAAGACGGCAACACCGCTATGTTGTTTGAACGCGGTAATACAGGTGACTTTCATCTTAACGCAATGAGCCTGAATGTACAGACGGATTGCGTTGTAATAGAGTTTGACATCAAGATTTTGGACCCCATGTCTATGGTGAATTTTATGTGTCTGGATGCCAACACTGTCACCCAAACATGTGCGCGCCTTCTTTCGGGCGGCATGCTTACTATGGGATCTCAAAGTGTGAAGTTAAATACCGACACCTGGTATCGCTTCAGCATGATGATCAATTGCTATGATCGCACAATTGACTATTACATCAACGGTGAAAAGAAGGATTCAGCGGAGATTCAAAATGCTAATTTTGTGGTTGGCTCAAGACCCAATGTTTTCAGATTCCATGTTCCGCCGGCTTCATCGGCTTCCGAAAATCCCGTAAAATTTTTGACAGACAATCTTCGCATTTATGAGGGAAATGAGCCCAGAGAAGAACTCGGTGATGTAAAAAATGAAATTATACTTACAGGAAAGACTGTGTTACCGAGTGAAACATCAACCAAAAAGCAAATGGTTGGATATTATTCTGTTCACGCAAGAAGTGGTGTAGCATACGCAAATGGTACAAAAACCGTTCTTGAAAACAAACCATACGAAAAAGATGGTAAGACATATGTCAATGCCGCTGAGCTTGCAGCTGTGTTTGGTCTCGAAGGAGATTTCAGCGGAGATGTAACTGTGGGTGATTTTGCCGCAGCAAGCAAACTGGTTCTCACAGCTGTTCCAAACAGCATTAATGACGGTCTCTATATTTTTGGTAAGAGTTCTTTCAAGATACCCGATAACGAAGAGGATATTGACAAACTCAACGACTATCTCTTTTTCCAAAGACCCATCCCCGAACAGGTTACCGAGCTATTTAACTCATCACCTGTAAAAGGTGTTCACCCCAGAATTCAGGCTACGGCAGATGATTTTGCCCGTATCAGAGAACAAGTGAAAACCGATTCATATATGAAATTGTGGAGCGAACGAATCATTCGTGCAGCAGATGCACTTTTCACTAAAGACCC
>JAFYUA010000201.1 GCA_017549745.1 Clostridia bacterium
TATTGCCGCTTCCATGACGGGCAAGATTAAGACCTGCATTCAGATTGGCGCAGTTATCTGTGTTTTCCTCTTTGGCAACGAGCTGGGAGTGAACCTCACACTCTTTGGCAAAGCATATTCCATAGGCTACATAGCCATGTTCATTGCCACCATATTCACCGTGTATTCGGGTGTGGAATATCTGGTGCAAAACAAAAAACTTCTGGAAGACCATTAATTCATAGCATACAAAAACCGCTAAACATGAGTTTAGCGGTTTTTTGTGTTTGGTGGAAGCACAAAGTTTGCCTTGTTTAGCGAAACAAACTTTTGGTTTGAGTAAACCCACACAATAATATGTAAATTGATATTGCAAATATTCATTTTTGATGATATAATATTATTTGCGAATTGATAACATCTTTTAATAATGCACAAAATAAGTAATCGTTTTTCCTTTTGGTAAAAACGCTTGCTTTATTTTCATTTTGCTTATTTTGTGCATAGATGAAATCGATTCGCAGTCATTAAAGTAAAGCGTTTTTCGGTGTGCGTTGCTTTAGTGACGCACACTTTTTATTTGGAGGAAAAGCTATGTATTATCGCGATGTACCTGTGCCAAGACCAAGAACCATTGAAACGCTGAGGTCCAAAGATATTCTTGAAATAGTCCTCAAAGAGCTTGAGCTATACGGCGTTCCGTCGGAAGAATGGGGACCCATAATTCAAAATCATATTTCGCCGCTAAACAAAGCTGTAGACGCTCTCGTGCGAAAATATTTGTCTGAAAATTAAAGAAAAACCGCTAAACATGAGTTTAGCGGTTTTTTGTGTACTTCAAAATAAATCACTATGACTGCCTGTGCGAGTCAATGATAAAGTAATCATATCATTTTCTTTTTTGTATATCAGGAGCCAATCGGGAGTTATGTGGCATTCACGGTGCCCGATATAATCCCCTTTCAGTGCATGGTCACTATATTTTTCGGGCAATGGTTTTTCTTCGCGTAATAAATTTAACACTTCCTCAAACAGCGAAATGTCATAACCTCTTTTCACAATGACCTTAAAATCTTTCTTGAATTTCGATGAATATCTGACTTTAGCCGAAAGGGAATAATCCGAACACGCCTCCAAGTCTTGAAAACAGGCTTTTTCTTCGTTGTCGCTTATCAGTATACCTCGTATTACTGAAAGCTTTCGCCTCGAAAAATCACCGTTTTCAAAACTTGGAGGTTCGAAGAATTTTGAAAATAGCAAATTTTATGATAGAATGAGTCAAAAACGCAGGGAATATTGAACATATTTCCGAGGCTTTTGACGAAATTATATCGAAAATTTGCATTTTCAAAACGAGTTCGGATTACTCTCTTTCGGCTAAGCATTGAGGTCCCTCATGAGTTCATCCATGTCGTCATATGCTTTGCTCATGTTACGGTTATTATTAACATCGTCAATTGCGGCAAGAGTCTCTGCATTTGGCACATCAATGGCAAGTTCAAAAGGAATTTTGCCAAGCCTTACCGCCTGTCTGCAAAATACTCCCATAGCTGTAGACATGTTAAGACCCAATGCGGCAAACAAACTGTCTGCTTGCATTTTTAACTCTTTGTCCATACGGATAGTTACATTTGTTGTTGCCATAAAACAAACTCCTTTCACTATTAGTATATTCATTATAACAAAAATAATGTGCATTGTCAATCAAATGCACATTATTTTAACATTATCGTTCTTCTCTGAAATATGCAAGACCCAGATGCTCGGGTGGCTGAGTTTCTTTTTTGCGGCGCACGCTTGTGAGCACAAGCACCGCAATTGTCACCACATAGGGCAGCATGTTGAATATGGCAATGGCGCTTCGGCTGAGGCCCGAGATGTAGGAATAAGCAATGTAGAGACCGCCGAAAA
>JAFYUA010000202.1 GCA_017549745.1 Clostridia bacterium
TACTTGCTATTTCTGCAGAGTCGCTGCAAAAGCACACCCAAACCTTGCAATATGCGGAACTGGCGCAAAAGCTCTTGGATGTTCTTGGAGAAAACCTCTGCAGGCGAAGCCGAAGCCAGTTTTCGAAAAGAATGTCCAAGAGCTTTTGCATGCAGTATGCAACTAAACAATAATTTATAATAATTCGCGGCTATACAACAGAAGCGGGCAATACAGCCCGCTTCCTCTCATCATATATTATTTAGCATAATCAACTGAGCGAGTCTCCCTGATTACATTTACCTTAATCTGACCGGGATATTCAAGCTCGTTTTCGATTTTCTTAACAATGTCACGGGCAATGAGGATTGTGTCCTCATCTTTGACGTCATCAGGTTTAACCATAATTCTGATTTCGCGTCCTGCCTGGATAGCATATGATTTCTCTACTCCGCTGAAAGAGTTAGCAATCTCTTCGAGCTTTTCGAGTCGTTTTATGTATGTTTCAAGATTTTCTCTTCGTGCTCCGGGTCTTGCAGCACTTATGGCATCACAAGCCTGTACAATACAAGCGATTACCGTCTGCGCTTCTACATCGCCGTGATGAGCTGCAATTGCATGGATGACATCGTTTGATTCGCGGTATTTCTTGGCAAGATCAACACCAATGTCAACATGGGAACCTTCGATTTCGTGGTCAACGGATTTGCCGATGTCATGGAGAAGACCTGCCCTTTTGGCTGTCTTGACATCCACACCAAGCTCAGCGGCCATAATGCCTGCAAGGTGTGCCACCTCTGTAGAATGTTTGAGAACGTTCTGACCGTAGCTTGTACGATAACGCATCCTTCCCAAAAGCTTGATAAGCTCAGGATGCAAGCCGTGTACCCCCGTTTCGAAGGTAGCCTGCTCGCCCTCCTGTTTGATGATGGCTTCGATTTCTTTTTTTGATTTTTCTACAGTTTCTTCTATTCTTGCCGGATGAATACGTCCGTCAACAATAAGCTTTTCGAGAGACATTCTTGCGATTTCTCTCTTGATTGGATCAAATCCTGACAATACAACCGCTTCGGGAGTATCGTCGATAATTAAATCTATACCGGTTAATGTTTCGAGGGTTCTGATGTTTCGACCCTCTCTGCCGATAATTCGTCCCTTCATTTCATCATTTGGCAATGCCACAACCGAAACGGTTGTCTCAGCCACATGATCTGCAGCACATTTCTGAATGGCTGCGCTGATAATATTTCTTGCCTTTTTGTCGGCTTCTTCTTTAGCCTGGGCTTCAATCTCTTTGACCATGATTGCTGTTTCATGGCGGATTTCGGCTTCGACATTTTTGAGAAGATATGATTTTGCTTCTTCTACAGAAAGTCCCGAAATTCTCTCTAAGATTTCGAGCTGTGCACTCTTTACCTTGGCTGTCTCTTCTTTGAGGGCTTCCGCTTCTTTGATTTTCTTGTTCAGCGTTTCGTCCTTCTTTTCGAGAGCGTCGGTCTTTTTGTCAAGCGCTTCTTCTTTCTGTTGAATTCGTCTTTCCTGACGATTTATTTCACTTCGTCTGTCTTTTAATTCTTTTTCGAATTCATGTCTGCTCTTGTGGATTTCGTCCTTTGCTTCGAGCAGAGCTTCTTTCTTTTTGGTCTCGGCGGTTTTCTTGGCTTCTTCTATGATAGCTTGAGCTTTCTTTTCAGCTCCGCCGATCTGAGCCTCGGCAATCTTTTTTCTGTATACCACACCGATTACAAAACCGATGATAAGAGCTAAGACTGCAGATGCTATAGTAATAATTAAGTCCATCTGTATCAACTCCTTTCTGTATTAAAATTTCAATGTCCGTAAACGGAAGATATAAAAGACGAAACTTCTTCGCCTCTTTATATCAAAAATCTAAAACATACATACATATATATTTTATAACAAATTATTTTGTATGTCAATACAAAAATTATATTTTTCAAAAAACCGCATCCTTGCAATGTTGCAAAGATGCGGCAATTTTTAAATTATGCAGATTTCGTCTTTTGGCGCTACTTTTAGTATCACATCGCTGCCTACAGTGAAATTATTGTCACTTAGCATGCGCGATGCTGCCTCATAGGCTTTGGACTCTGTGTTATTATGCTCACTAAGATGCCCCAGTGCAATCCTCTTGGTGCCCCAGATGGCAAGCTGAGTTGCGAGCCATGCGCATTTGTCATTGGAAAGATGTCCACTATCTGAAAGGATGCGTTTTTTGAGGGGATAGGGATACGGCCCCGACCTTAGCATCTGCTCGTCGTGATTGGATTCAATCAGCACCGCTTCGCAAAGCGCAAGAGAAGAGAGCATTGATTTGGTGATGGTGCCTGTGTCGGTGGCAATGCCATATTTTTTGCCCTCGGCTTCGATTATGTATCCTACCGATGCCGCCGAATCATGAGGCGTGGCAAAGGCTTTGATTTGCATTGACCTGATGGCAAAGGGAGTGCCTGCCGAAATGATGCGCGCGCAGCCCGAGGGCAGACTTGCTGCACAAATGATGTGCTCCATAGTGGCAGAGTTGGCATACACAGCCGTGTGATATTTTTTGCATAGCACCCTGAGACCTGCGATGTGGTCAGAGTGTTCGTGAGTGACGAGCACTGCATCAATCTCACAAGGGTCCACCCCCACCTTATGCAGTGAATCGCATATTTTGGAAGCGCTCACCCCTGCATCGATGAGAATGTTGGTGTCACTATCAGACAAAAGAGTGCAATTGCCTGAGCTTGAACTGTATAGTGTTATAAACTTAATCATTTATCCTTTTTATATCTGCACCAAGTGCAAGAAGCTTATCTACAATGTGTTCATAGCCTCTGTCGATATGGCGAAGCTGCGAGATTTCCGACTCACCCTTGCATGCCAAGGCTGCAATAACCATGCCTGCACCTGCTCGAAGGTCAGTGGCACACACGCTTGCAGGATTCAGCGGCAAGCCGCCTTCGATGGTGGCAACATTGCCGTCAACGCTGACTCTTGCGCCCATTTTTTCGAGCTCGGCTATGTATTGAAAACGCGAATCCCACACACTCTCGGTCACTGTGCTCACTCCGCCTACAGTGGCAAGAAGCACAA
>JAFYUA010000203.1 GCA_017549745.1 Clostridia bacterium
CAAGATCACTCATTCTCATACTTTGGGCTCCTTTTCCTTTTCTGTATGTATTCTAACGCTTTGGTCAGAAAAAGTCAAAGTCAGTTAAAGTCAAATTTTGGCCGTTTTTTAGTATTTTAATGCTGTTTATCCCGCGTTTTCTTTCGTTTTCTCATCCGCAAAGCTTTTTTCTCGTTTTTTCTTTGAATTACTGCCGATTGCTCAAAACCCAATTTAAAGTTTTCTTTTAAATTATATGATTTTTCCTTGGTTTTTCTGAGCAAAACTTTGTTTTTCTTCATTTTTCATATTTGTGACAAACAAAAAAACAGACAAAATGCATTGTCTGTTTTTTGTTTCCTTATATAACTAAGGAGGGAAAATGAAAAAAAGTTTGTTTGTTGTGGTATATACATATTATAACATTTCCCCCAGAAAATTCAATTCTTCTTTTTGACGAATTTGTCAGTTTTTAGGTGGTGTTTTTGTACACATTCACCAATTAGAAATCATCATCATTGAGAATATGCTTTTCTATTTTTTTCTTTATTCTTTGAAGAGCATTATCTATTGATTTCTCTGTCTTTCCGATTTGTGCGGCAATATCAACATAGCTTTTACCCTCAAGATATTTCAAGAGAACGCTCCATTCCAGTTTGCTGAGTATTTTAGAAAGTTTTTCTTCTATTGAATAAAACCGTTCCTTATCTATCATTATTTCTTCGGGGTCCAGTCTTTTGCGTTCAAACACTGTGTCAAGCAGCACTCTGTCACTTTCGTCATCATATACAGGCTTGCTGAGTGATATATATGAATTAAGAGGGATATGCTTTTGACGGGTGGCGGTCTTTATTGCAGTTATTATTTGCCTTGTGATGCATAGCTCAGCAAAAGATTTGAATGACGCCTGTGCCTCGGGTTTATAGTCACGAATAGCTTTATATAATCCTATCATGCCTTCCTGAATGATATCTTCTTTGTCTGCGCCAATCAGGAAATATGTTCTCGAACGGGCTCTTACAAAATTACGATATCTCTCGAGCAAAACCTCTATAGCATAACCGTTTCCTTCTTTTGATATTATTATCAATTCATCATCAGTCATATTTAAAAGATTGTTATCGTCTGTTTTTTTCATGTTATTCATCCCTGAAAAATATAGTATAGATATATTTTAACACAATTAATAGTTTTGTCAAGGAAAAGCCTGTTCTATTTTGAGTGACAAGATAATATAATTGTTTCAGGAGTGATAAAAGTGGACAAGAAAGACAATCAGATTCTGCCATATTTATCTTTGAATATAAGAAAGCGTCTGAAATCGTTTGAAGACAATTTTTGGGATAAGCTTACAAACATCAGAATCAATGTGAATTCTCCGGTTATTTTAGAGCTGGGAGTCGAGCGATGCTACCTTTCGGATTGCGAAACCACTTTGCAAGTGAGCAAAGCTTATTTTGCCACTCCTTCTGATATAGCTGATATATATGAGCTTATAACCGCCTCTTCTGCCTATGCATATGCACATTCAATCAATGAAGGTTATGTAACACTGCCGGGAGGCAACAGGGTAGGGGTCAGCGGAAACTGCTCAATGGAAGGCGGAAAAATTAAATGTGTGAAAGAAATATATGCATTCAATTTTAGAATTGCTCATGAAATATTAGGTGTTTCAGAGCTTGTTCTTAGTGATATATATGTGGATGGAGATATAAAGAACACATTAATTATTTCGCCGCCGGGATGCGGAAAAACCACAATGCTGAGAGACATAGCGCGTTCTTTGGGCAGCTTTGAAAAAATAGGCAAAATTAAGCAATGTGCCATCATAGATGAACGAAATGAAATAGTCTGCCTGCACAATGGTACCTCTCAGATGGATATAGGAGCAAATAATTTTGTGATAAGCAATTGTTTGAAATCTGTAGCCGTTCCCATTGTTGCAAGAAGCATGAGTCCTGATGTGATTGTTATTGATGAAATGTGTGACAAAAAGGATTTTGACTCTGCATTATATGCCAAACAATCAGGGTGCAAAATTGTTGCATCTGTTCATGGCAAAGACGAATTTGTCAATGAAATGAACAATGCAGGATACAGGAATTTTTTTGATACTACAATCATACTCAGTAACAAAAAAGGTCCGGGAACCATAGAAAAAATCATAACCGGAGGGTAGATATGTATCTTAAATCAATCGGATGCGTTTTAATTTTGTTTTCATCTGTGTTTTTAGGCTATTCTTTCAAATTGCAAACTCAAAGAACGTTGAGTGCATATGAAAATCTGCTTTTGTGTATGCAGATGTTTGAACGGGATATAAGACACTCTTTGAATGACATTCTGACAATTACCTCGCAAGTTGCAGGCATAGCCACAGACGCCAATTTACTCCTTTTTAAAACCTTTTTGTCAAAAGCCGAAGCTGCCGACGGAAAACCACTGTCGGCAATCTGGTGTGATGCTGTGTGTGAGTGCAGCGGTAAATGGTGTTATGACAAAGAAGATGCTGATATTTTTTTGGAGTTCGGAAGCATCCTTGGAAGCGGCGATGTGGAAACTCAAATTAAAAACATCAATAAATTTTGCGATAAAGTAAACGAGAGAACAAACCACTTGAAAAACAAAAAACTCAAAAGCGATGAAGTTTTTGCCAAACTTGGCATATATATGGGAGTATTATTAATTATTTTTTTGATATGACATAGAAGAGGTAGCAAAAATGAACGTTGAGCTGATTTTTAAAATTGCAGCTATTGGTATTGTAGTAGCTGTTATATATCGTTTGCTTGTACAGTCAGGGCGTGACGAACAAGCCCTTATGGTGACAATAGCCGGTCTTGTGGTAGTGATGGTTATGGTGGTAAAGCAAATAAGTGAATTATTCACAATAATAAAATCGCTTTTTGAATTGTAGTCATGATTAGCATTGTATACAAAATAATTTTCATATGCGTATTCAGCGCTATAGTAAGTATTATATTAAAAAACTCCATGC
>JAFYUA010000204.1 GCA_017549745.1 Clostridia bacterium
ATGAGGTCACCTTCGTCGGTATCAATGCTACCATCCTGCTGAACCTCCTCAACAAGCATAATGAGTTCTTCCTGACTCATTTTAGGGTTATCCTGTACTTTGAAAATTTTAGAAATCAACTTTTTCCATTGACTGAAAATGAAGTTTAGCGGTGTAAAAATCCATATGAGCACGCGCATAAACGGAGCTGAAAACATTGAAAATCTCTCAGGGCAATCTTTGGCTATGCTTTTGGGTGAAATTTCGCCAAAAATCAGCACCGCAATGGTTATTACAACAGTTGCAACTGTGGGACCTTTGGCTTCGCCCAGAAGTTCTATGAAGATAACCGTGCAAAGTGAAGAAGCAGCAATGTTTACAACATTGTTGCCGATAAGTATGGTTGAGATGAGCTTATCGTATTTTTCGGAAAGCTTATATGCAAGCTTTGCCTTCTGGTCGCCTTTTTCTGCAAGAGTTTTGAGTCTTGTTTTGTTTGCTGAAGAAAAAGCAGTTTCCGTGGCAGAAAAGTAGCCAGAAAAAATTATACATATTATTATAAATACAATGTAATTCATAGTTTAAAATTCTCCTGATATCATAATGTAATTATAAAACACAAAAATCATCAGATTATGACCTTTTTCAAACACAAAAAGGCACGCCTACGCAATTTGCAACACATGCGAAGGTATGCCTCAAAAGCCATATTCAAAAATTTAAACTCAGCGTTACATTCACTATCGTCTGAATCCATCTGAAAATTGACCTCTCTTTCAAAATTTTACAAGTATATTATATCATAAACAACCTGATAAGTCAACATGTATTTAAATCAAACCAATTTTTTCAACAAAGGTATTTTTTTGAAAACTAAATATGTGAAATATGATAGAACAAAATCCAAAACAACAATCAATGGAAATGAAACAAAAGGCGAAAAAGTTGTGATGGAAAGACCCAATCTTGCTAAAACAATATTATAAAACTGATGCACAAGATAAATCGTAAAAGTGCTTTGGGATACTGTAATTATACACTTTTTGAACCGATTGCATGTTGCACTGCTGGATATGTCTTTGACAATGACAAAAACTGATGCAGCCATAAAATAAATGTACATATTTGTGGTGTTGATATAATCTTCGTTGAGCAGCCCTGTTTTCAGAGTATCAAGCAAAGTTCCTGAAAAGATAACCACAAATCCCGCTGTTCCCGCCAAAAGCACCAGTCGTTTGCATACGCGAGACAACTCATACTTATTGAGGTAATAGCCTAAAAAATAATAAGATAGCATACCATAAGCAAAATTCAAAGAATAATGCAGTGTCATGCCGCCAAAGAATTTGTTAAAGGGATAATACATTCTCAGCGTTGGCAAAAAATTTGCTGTTACAAAGAGAAAACACAGAAAGTAAAAATCACTCTTGCGGTCAGAGTGGCTTACAAAAGCTCTCAGCACAGGCACCAAAGCATATAACAGAACTATTATGTATAAATAGTATAAATGAAAATATGTGTTGAAAGCAGCGAGGTTATATATGCTTGTTTTGATTACTGAAAGGTCAAAAACTCCTGTGTAGCTATAAAATTCAAGGATGGTAACGATTTCATAAAACACAGAAAACAGCATCAGCACCAAAAGAATGCGTGCTATATATTTCAGCCAAATACTTCTGTCAGAAATGTTTTTTTCGGTATTAAGAAAAACAACGCCGCTGCACATGACAAAAATCGGAACACTTATTCTTGACAAGCAACTGGGTATTATAGTAAAGAAATATTGAAGACTCAGTGGCTCATATGTCAAAAAAGCCGTAGAAGTGCAATGGATAATAAGCACCCCAAAAATTGCGATAACTTTCAGCGCGTCTAAATATATTACACGGTTTTGCACTCGATTATCACTCATAATAAACCCCTTATTGCATAATGCTTTCAAGTAGTTCGTAAGTTTTCGTTTCGTCAAGCTTATATACTGATTGCCCTCTGGCATAAGCTGCTTTGCCAGGCAAGGTGTTAGTTTCAATATTTGCAGTGTCAATGCCGCCTATGACAAAAGCGTATGAAACAATGTCGAAAACATTGACATTTGTGTCGATATATTGCTTGTCCAAAATCAGATTTACAAAAGTCATTGGGTTTGAAAGAATGGTTCCTTTGGATAGAGTCTGACTTATAAAAGCTTTCATAAATTGCTGCTGCACATCAACTCTGCCAAGATCGGCATTTGCATATCCGCTTCTGTAACGAACAAGCTGCTCCGCTTGCTCACCATTGAGATGTTGTTGACCCTCGCTCAGACTTATGTTAAGATTTTGCAAAGGATCGTGATACTCCATGTTCTGAGGAACATAAAAATCAATGCCACCTACAGAATCTATAATGTAGCGAAAAGCTTTAAAATTTATCTTTGCGTAGAAATCTATCTTTGTGTCAAGCAATGATTCAACTTGCTCCAAGAGCATATCGGTGCCATATTTTTCGCCACCAAAATGATGAACTGAGTTGATTTTCATTGATTTGCTTCCCGGCTGAGGATATTCTTCGTTCATCAAATCATATGTATCATCAGACACGGTCACATATGTATCACGCGGAATAGAAACAAGCGTTATATCTTTATCTTTTTTATCAAAGACACCATACATCAGCGTGTCTGTGCGTGTGCCGTCCTGGTCAGTTGCCATAATCAAAAAGGTGGTTTTTGCAGGCAGAGTAAATGATAACAACCATCCCACAAGCAAAGCGGCACAAACCAAGCCGACCAAAAGCAATAATAGCTTAGCTAAGAATTTTTTGAATTTTGATTTTTTCCTGCGCTTCGGCTTATGATTTGGTGCTTCGTGAGTTTGGCGTTGTATCTTTTCATATTCTTCAACATAATTCAAGGGAGAATTGTCATCATATATATCGGGTCTTGGTTGTGTTGCATCATCAGTGTTATATATGTTTTTTTCATCGCGAGTATAGTTTTCCATAATTCCACCTCATCTCTCAATCGTTACTTTCTATAGCCAGCATAACGCCTTTTTCTAATGTAACTACAGCACTATCCCCTATTATTTCATTGCTTACACCACGTGAAATTTGGCGAGGGAGTTTAAAGTTTTCAAGAGGATACAGAAGCCCCGAAGTATTTTTTACAACAACTTCTGAGTCAAGGGGAATTAGTGAAAGATATTTTCTTTTTTTTGTAAGCTTTAATTCCTTATCAAACACAGTTATAGTGTTGTATTCATTCTCGATGCATGCTCTGACGCCCTTGGCATGTAGATACTCAAGCAAATGTATATTGCTGATGGTGTGGTCAAACCTTGTGCCTATCGCACCGATTATAGTGATGTTGGCATATCCCTGTTCTATGGCGATGTCGCAAGCTGCATGAGTGTCTGTGACATCTTTGTGAGTGTCAAGCGTTATTCTTTTGATGCCTTTTAGCTGAGGATATTGAGAAAGCAAATTCACCTGATTGCATGAATCAAAATCGCCAATCCATAAATCGGGCAATCTGTCTAGTGCAATGCAGTGGACAATGGCACCATCGGCACATATCACAAAATCGGCACCGGACATAATAGCTTTATAATAATCATAATCAGATATGTGACCATTTGCAACAACTACAGCGCGCATCACAAAGCCCCTTCCATAAATTGCGACACTGCAAGCTTCGGATCAGGAGCATCAAAAACTGCCGAACCTGCCACGATGACATTTGCACCTGCATCAATCACCCTGGACACATTGTCAAGCTTTATGCCGCCGTCAACTTCTATATCAATGTGGGGGTATCTTTCGCGCAGATACTTGATTTTATCTATGCTGCTTTCTATGAATGACTGCCCACCAAATCCGGGATGCACGCTCATTACAAGAAACATGTCAACATAATCAGCATATTTATCAAGCTCTGCTACATCAGTTTCAGGATTCACAGACACACAAAGCTTGCGGTCATATTTTTTTACCAAACCAGCAATATCATCAAACATCAAATCAGACTCATGATGAACAGTTATGATGTCGGCACCGGCCTTCAAAAAATCTTCGGCATATTGATTGGGATTTTGAATCATAAGGTGAACATCAAGGACTTTGTCGGTGCATTTTCTTATGGAAGACACCACACATGGTCCAATGGTTATGTTTGGAACAAAGTGACCGTCCATTACATCGACATGAATATATTGTGCACCGGCATCGGTCACAGTTTTGATATCACGCTCAAGATTAGCAAAATCTGCTGATAAAATTGATGGTGATAAAATAATCATTTTCCCCACTCCTTGTTATCTTTTAGTGAATTATATAGAATTTTATAGTTTTCATAACGCTGCCTGGACACCTTATTTTGACTAACCGCATCACAAACACCGCAATGCTTTGCGCAGGTGTGAGAGCAGTCAGTAAATTTGCAAAGGTCTGCATATTCCCTCAAATCAGGAAAATACTCAATCAGTTGTGGCGGTGAAATTACATCAGGGATTGAAATCATGCTAAATCCGGGAGTATCTGCCAAATAGGTGTTGTCGGCCATTTTGACAAGCTCGACATGGCGCGTGGTGTGCTTTCCCCTACTCAGTTTTGTGCTGATTTCGCCAACTTGAAAATCAGATGAGTCAGTGATAAGATTCAAAATGCTCGACTTACCTACTCCGGAAAATCCACACACTGCTGTAATACCATTTTGCATGAATCTTTTTATATCATCTATGCCATAATTATCGGTTGCACTTGTTACAAAAACATCATATCCAGCCTGCCGATATAAATCTGCAAGTTCTAGGCCAGGAGCGTTTAAATCTGCCTTGTTGAAACAAAGCGCGCTCTTGACTCCTGCTGCCTCCGCTGTCACAAGCATTTTATCAATAAAAAGCGGGTCAGGCGCCGGGTTGGCACTCGCTGATACAATCAGCAGCTTGTCAACATTGGCAATCGGGGGTCTGATAAATGCATTTTTTCTATCAAAAATTTCTGTCACATATCCGCTGCCATCATCTTCAACACTGATTTTGACATTATCACCAACATATGGAATGATGGAATCTTTTCTGAATTTGCCTCTGGCTCTGCATTCAAAAATGCCATCCGTAGTCTCTACATAATAGAATCCACCTATGCCTTTTACAATTTTACCCTCTTTAATTTTCATTGTCTTGAGATTCACCGTCCTGAAGGTTGTTTTCATTGTCGTCAGAATTTGTCGGCTCATTTGTTTGTGAATCGGGTTCATCATCAGTTTTGTGTGAGCACTCTACAGTTATCGCAACGGCTGCATCTTTCTTCACCAGACTTCCTGCAGGAATTGCCTGATGCACAACCACATCATCATCATGAACAGAATCTGCTCCTGTAACTGTGCCGAGCGAAAGCCCCGATGCAGAAAGCATTGACACACACTTGGAATATGTTTTTCCCATCAAAGTAGGAACAGTTTTGTAGTTATCATCTTCTACTATACCTGCACTGACATAGAGAGTGATAGTTGAATTTTTCTTTGGCTTAGTGCCGGATGCGGGAGATTGCCTCAAAACGATATCTTCATCTTTTTTGCTTTCTTCAAAAATGATATCCACAAAATATCCCGCATCTTCAAGCTCATCCTGTACATTTTTATATAGCTTACCGGTATAATCATCAAGAGTAGATTTGGCGGCCTTATTCATGGTCAATTTGATGGTTGCTCCTTCTTCGGCTTCTTCGTTTGCATAAGGCTCCTGAGAAATAACCGTGCCGGGTTTTTCGGATGAATCAGAGATTTCTTTTTGAACCACAACAGAAAAGCCAAGGTCTTCACATATACTGCGAGCTTCGTCATAGGTTTTTCCACTTAAATCAGGCACGATATATTCAGCCGAAGTGAAAATGGAAGATATTGCCGAAAAAATATTTACATTGGCAACAACGCATCCAATCCCCACCACAAGAAACGCAGTTAACGCTGCAAGGAAAATGGTTAAGGTTTTTTTGGGCGAAGAGAGCTGAGAGTGAGAACTGTGTTCCTCATAAAGTTCCTGCTCGCCTTGTGATGAAAAATTATAATATTTTTTGCCATCGGCAAGAGTATAGTGAGGATTATCGATAAGATTTAAAATGTCATTTTTAAATTCAAGCGCATTTTGATATCTTTGTTCAGTTTCTTTGGATATAGCTTTGAAAACAATTTGCTGAACTCCAAGCGGCAGATTGGAATCACCGCCAAGCAGAGGAGCCGCCGTGTCCTTTATTTGCATCATAGCCACTGTAACCGGAGAATCTGCATCAAAAGGGACTTTGCCGCTAATCATTTCATAAAGGGCTATGCCAAGTGAATACAGATCCGAACGATTATCAACATACTCACCTTTGGCTTGTTCGGGTGAAATGTAGTGAACAGAGCCTAAGATGTCATTATCGGTAGACAGGGTGTGACCTGTTCCCGAACGGGCTATGCCGAAATCGGCAACTTTGATGGTTTTATCTTCGGTAATAAGTATATTATGTGGTTTGATGTCTCTATGGACAATGTTTTTTTCATGAGCTGCCTGGAGGGCATCGGCAATCTGATATGTTATATTAAGTGCTTCCTTATAATCAAGCTGACCATTTTTCAAAATATATTCTTTTAGTGTGATTCCGTCAACATATTCCATGACAATATAGTGCTTGCCATTATCCTCACCCACATCGAAAATAGACACAATGTTTTGATGTGTGAGACTTGCAGCAGCCTGAGCTTCGGTGTTGAAACGCTTAAGGAATTCGTCACCGCCCTCGAGGTCATCGCGCAAAACTTTCACCGCTACAATACGATTGAGCAGCACGCATCTTGCTTTATATACATAGGCCATTCCGCCCTTACCTATTTCTTCAAGGATTTCATATCTGCCACCAAGAATTGTTTTTATCATTTGACATCTTCACCCCCATCTGAAGTTTTTATAACTACAGCGGTAATATTGTCATTACCGCCGGATTTCTTTGCCTCGTCGATGAGAGCCTTGGTTACAACAGAAATATCAGAATCGGAATTGACAAGTTCAATTATTTTTTTGTCAGACAACATATTGGTCAAGCCGTCTGTACACAAAAGAATCGTGTCGCCATCATTTAATTTTTCTGTGTATATATCAACATCGATTTCCGGCTCGGTTCCCAACGCACGGGTTATGATATTCTTTTGCGGATGGTGTTGCGCCTGCTGCTCAGATATAACGCCCAATTCAACAAGCTCACCAACAAATGAATGGTCTTTGGTAACCTGCGTGATTTTGTCGTTTATGATATATAAGCGGCTATCACCTGCATTGAGAGCATAGAGCTTGCCACCTGATATGTAGCACACTACAGCAGTAGTGCCCATGCCTGAAAGCTCGGTGGAATTTACAGCATCGTCATATATTGCTTTGTTTGCTGATTTCACTGCTTTTATCAAAGCTTGTTTGAGCTTACGCTCAGTGAACGAAAGCATATCGGGCAAAAGAGCTTCTACATATTCCGATATTACCTTTACGGCAATTGAGCTTGCTTTTTTGCCGCCTTTGTGCCCACCCATACCATCAGCAACAACGCCAATGCCATGGTCATTGTCGTACACCTGAATATAGAATGAATCTTCATTATTTTTTCTGATTTTGCCAACATCGCTCATTCCAAAGCAATTCATGATGTCACTTCCTTACATATTATTTTTTCTGAGCTGACCGCATGACGCATTGATATCGCTGCCAAGTTCGCGCCTGACGGTAGCAGTGATGCCTTTTGATTCAAGACAATCACAAAAGCTTTTGATTTTTGCAGCATCCGGCTTTTGATAAGAATTTTCTTCCACATTATTTACCGGAATAACATTTACATGGCACATAATTCCCTTAAGAAGTGATGCAAGTTTTTTTGCATCATCTATTGAATCGTTCACATCTTTGATTATTGCATATTCAAAGCTTATTCTTCTGCCGCATTGCTGTTGGTATTGTTTGCAGGCATCGATAAGAGTGGAAATGTTATATTTATCATTGATGGGCATAATTGAGCTGCGCTCAGAATCCACAGGTGAGTGCAGAGAAATTGATAATGTGATGGGAAGCTTCTCTTTGGCAAGCTCGAGAATATTGGGCACTACTCCACATGTGGAAAGAGAAATATGCCTGTAGCCAATATTCAGGCCTCGTTCATCATTAACATTTTTAAGAAACTTTTTTACATTGTGAAAATTGGCAAGCGGTTCACCTATTCCCATCATGACAATGTTTGAAATGCGCTCACCAATATCTTTTTGCGCGTATATAACCTGCTCCAGTATTTCACCAGAGCTTAAGCTTCTGACAAGACCGCCAATGGTAGATGCACAAAACCTGCACCCCATGGCACATCCAACCTGCGAAGAAATACATACAGTTATGCCGTGTTTGTAGTACATAACCACAGATTCCACCATGTTTCCATCGTGCAGTTTGAAAAGATATTTTTTGGTGTTATCAATGGCAGAGACTAATTTTTTGACTATTTCAAGACCATGAATGAAATA
>JAFYUA010000205.1 GCA_017549745.1 Clostridia bacterium
GAAGAAAGTATTGATTACTGGGGGAAGCGGCGGAATTGCACAAGCTACAAAAGCTTTGCTTGAAAAAGAAGATTTTGTGGTATATGCTCCTTCAAGGGCAGAATTGGATGTAACCGTGTTGGAAAGCGTAAAAAATGTCATTGTTTCTTTTAAACCTGATATTCTCATTAATAATGCCGGATATGTGGTGCCTCAACAAATGAGGAGTGCAGATTATTCTAATACGAAAAAACATATTGATATAAATTTATTGGGTACATTTTGGTGCACACAGGTTGCTTTGGAGACCAACCCTGATGTAGATGTTATTAATATAGGCTCAGCAGCAGCTATAGAAACTCACGCCACCTGGAGTGAATATTGTGCTTCAAAGGCGGCAGTTGTAATGGCAACCAAATGTTGGGCGGAAGATGGCATTTACACTGTATGCATATCTCCGGGAAGAACAAAAACAAAAATGAGAAAAAGTCTTTTTCCCGATGAAGATCAATCAACCTTGTTGGAAGCTGATGATTTTGCTAAAGTTATTATAAAAGCTGTGCATAGAGAATTTTTGCCTGGCAGTCACATTGTTGTCAGAAAGCAAAATGTAGAAAAAATCCTTAAAGGAGAGGAATAAGTTGAACTGCTCGGATTATCTTGTAGATTTTTTGATAAAACATAATGTAACAGATATTTTCGGATATGCCGGAGGGTATATAGTACCATTCATGGAAGCTTTGTATTATAGAAAAAATGAAATTAAAGTTCATGTTTGCTATAATGAACAGGCTTGTGCTTTGGCTGCCAATGGTTATGCAAGAACAAGCGGAAAAATTGGTGTTTATTTTACGACATCAGGCCCGGGTGCTGTAAATGCTATCGGTGGATTAGCCGATGCGTGGTTTGACGGTATACCGGTGATGGGTATATGCGGAAATGTTCCGACAAATGAGATGAAAGGATTTTCCGGAATTCGTCAAAATGGATTTCAGGAAATGGACCTTGTTTCAATGACTCGCAATATAACTAAGTATTCTGTAACTGCCAATAGTAGCGAAGGCTTCTTTGATATTGTGAATCGTGCATATAACATGGCTATACTTGGTCGAAAAGGAGGTGTTATCATTGATTTTCCACTCAACATACAACAAGCCGATATTACTTGTGGGTAATGGTGCGAGAACATCGGGCGCAAGTGATTTGATTTTAGAGTTTGGAAAGAAAACCAATATACCAATCATAACAACAATGATGGGTGTTGACTTGGCACAAGACGACAATCACTTAGGCTTCATTGGAACTCATGGCAATAGAGTTGCAAATATGATAATAAATGAATGTGATTTGATTATATCAATTGGTGCAAGACTTGGCCTAAGACAAGTTGGTCGTTACACGCAGAATTTTGCCCCCAAAGCCGATTTGATAAGGTGTGACATTGATGAATATGAGCTTAGTCGCAATATAAAGAATAATGAAAAAAAGTATCAGATAGATGCACGGGATTTTTTGACAATGTTATTAAATGAAGATATCCCTGACTATCGTGTATGGAAAGAACAATGCTTTGATGCTAAAAGGATTCTTGATAATTATGATAAAACAGAGGGCAATCTTGTAATCGAGAAAATTTCTTCGTTATTGCCTGAAAATCCGATTGTTGCAGTAGATGTGGGTCAAAATCAATGTTGGGCAGCTCAGTCTCTAGTCTTAAAAGGTAATGAGGGTCGCATTCTCATTGGTGGCGGATATGGAACAATGGGGTGCGGATTACCATATGCGATTGGCGCTTCAATTGCAAATAACAATTTGGTATATTGCATCTGTGGTGATGGTGGCTTTCAAATGAATATTCAAGAGTTGGAAACTGTCAAGCGAGAAAAGCTGCCTGTGAAAATATTTGTTCTGAACAATAAAGTGTTAGGTAAAATCAGTGAGACTCAGCACACCAATCACAATGACAGATATGCCCAAACCACTGCGGCGAGTGGATATACTGTTCCGGATTTTGAGAAAATATCAGAAGCTTACGGAATAAGGGCTGCCACATTGGAATCATATCAGCAATTGGATGAGTATCAAGATTGGTTTTGCGACGAAAATCCATGCTTGTTTAACATTATGATGTCCGAAGAAAGTTATTTGGTTCCAAAAATAAAATGGGAAACAGGTGTTATGAAGCCTGATTTGCCTGACGAGATTATAAGTCGTTGTAAGTCGATTTTGTCACAATGATTAAAACTATTTGATTTGTGTTAAAACTAATGTTATTGAGGCCTGATTATATTATACTTTTTTATTGTATATTGCATCATCTGCTTGCTTGGATGCAAGTCATGCTTCAAAACTGAATATGATTATCTTTCACGCGATGTCACCACCTCGATCAAATGGATTTTTATTTTGATGGTATTTTTCAGCCATTTCAATTCGTATGTGCAATATACTGAGTGGCTTGCCCGCATATACACAATTCCGTTTCATTTGATAGGGCAGGGCATGGTTACTATGTTTTTGTTCTATTCGGGCTATGGTGTCATGTAGCAAATAAAGCGACGGGATAACTATGTTGCCTCAATGCCTGTCAACAGGATTCTCAGCACTTTGTTTCAGTTTGCCGTTGCGGTAGTGCTTTTCGCGTTGTTGAGATTTGCTTTAAGTGAGCCTTTCACGGTCAAAACATTTGTGTTGAGTCTGATAGGATGGGATTCTTTAGGAAATAGTAATTGATACAGCTTTGATATATCCGCTTGGTTTGCTTTGGTCGCTATACAGTGATAAACTCAATAAGCTGTTAAAAACCAATATTGTTTGTTCATTGATTTTTGTATTTGCACTTTTGGATTGGTTTGGTAAGTATCTTTTTGAAATATATATTATCCAAAGGATTCCTATGATTGTTTTGGATAGATTCGGGTTTTTGGATGATTATGTTTGTATATCCTTTGTCATTTGCTTGTGTACAACTATTGTTTTTGCACTTATATTTAAAACTACAGTTCCTAAACTATGGAATTACATAACACAAAAAAGCTCTGCGAAATAGCAATTGTATTTCGCAGAGCCTTTTCATTTTCTCTCAATACTTTTCCACAAATCTGTTCATTATATCAATCGACATCTCCGATGCCTTTAATTTGAATGTCTCAAAGTCCATCTCGTTTGCACCGTCAGATATTGTCCTTAGTGCGGCAAATTTCACTTCGTTTACCATGCACACATGCGCTATGGCTCCGCCCTCCATCTCGCAGGCTATAGCATTGAAAGCTTCTCTAATCTTGGCTTTCTTTTCTTCGCCACTCACAAATACATCACCCGTGGCAATCACGCCTTTTTTCACATTTTCATCACCGCATATTTGCTCAAGCACTTCAATTGCTTTTTTGTCACACTCAAAATATATCGTGTTCACTCCGTCAACCATGCCCACAGGTGAGCCGAGAGGGGAGAGGTCAAAATCGTGCTGCACGCATGATTCTCCAATTGCAATGCCGAGCACATCAAGCTCAGGTATGAGCGAGCCTGCCACGCCCGAATTGATGATGATGTCAGGCTTATATTCCATAATCATTGCCTGTGCACACAGCGCCGCATTCACCTTGCCGGGGTTGCACATAGCGCACACCACATCTTTGCCGTGAATTTTGCCTTGTGCAAATTCCATCGAGGCTATTGTTTTCACCTCGGCATCTGTCATCAGATTTTTGATGCCTCTTGTCTCTATCTCCATTGCACCTATAATGCCTATCATAGTAGTTACCTCCGTGTTTTTATGCTTTCATGATACCCCAAGATGTGCAAGTTGTCAATCACCAGGTGCTCATTTTAACTTAATTGTAAATAATTTGATAATTTTTCAAAAAACTATTGTTATTGAAGCAGTTTCTTGCTATAATATATAATGTTATATTAGTTCTTATAAACCAGAGGTGAAAATATTGAAGTTAATAGAAAAAATATTCGGCACCTATAGCTCACGCGAAATCAAGCGCATCATGCCTTTGGTGCGCAAAATCAATGAGCTTGAGCCCGATATTCAAAAGCTTTCCGATAGAGAACTCAAAGCTAAGACAGATGAGTTTCGCGTCCGTCTCACTTCGGATGAAACTCTCGATGATATTCTCCCCGAGGCATTTGCCGTTGTGCGCGAGGCATCGTGGAGAGTGCTTGGCATGCGCCATTTTGATGTTCAGCTCATAGGCGGCATCATTTTGCATCAGGGCCGTATTGCCGAGATGAAAACAGGTGAGGGTAAGACCCTTGTTGCCACCCTGCCGTGCTATCTCAATGCCCTGCAGGGCAAGGGCGTGCATGTTGTCACAGTCAATGACTATCTTGCCAAGCGTGACAGTGAGCAGATGGGCAAAATCCATCGCTTTCTCGGTCTCACAGTGGGTCTCATTATTCACGAAAAATCTCCTGCAGAGCGCCGCGAAGCATATGCGTGTGACATAACCTATGGCACCAATAACGAATTTGGCTTTGACTATCTTCGTGACAACATGGTTATCTACAAAAGCGATGTTGTTCAATGCAAGGGTCACAATTTTGTTGTGGTCGACGAGGTCGACTCCATACTTATCGACGAAGCCCGCACCCCTCTCATCATTTCTGGTATGGGCGAAAAATCTACCGACCTTTATTCTCTTGCTGACCGCTTTGCGCGCAGTCTCAAGATGCTCAAGGTGGTTGAGTCCGATGACAAGCGCGACAATGACGATGTTGATGCTGACTATATTGTAGACGAAAAGGCAAACACCGCCACCCTCACTGCAAGCGGTATCAAAAAGGCAGAAAATGCTTTCAATGTCGAAAATCTTTCCGACCCCGAAAATATCACTCTGCTTCACCACATCAATCAGGCAATCCGCGCCCATGGCGTGATGTATCGCGACATTGATTATGTGGTCAAAGAGGGTCAGGTTATCATTGTAGATGAATTCACAGGCCGTCTCATGCATGGCAGACGCTACAATGATGGTCTCCATCAGGCTATAGAAGCCAAAGAGGGTGTGACCATCGCGCGAGAGAGCAAAACTCTTGCCACCATCACATTCCAGAACTTCTTCCGTCTTTACTCCAAGCTTTCGGGCATGACTGGTACTGCCGAGACGGAGCAGGAAGAATTTAATGCCATCTACAATCTCGATGTTGTGGTTATTCCCACCAATGAACCAATGGTGCGTATCGACCATGCCGATAGTGTGTATAAGAGCGAAGCTGCCAAATTCGGTGCAGTTGTCCGTCAGATTATAGAGTGCAATCAAAAAGGTCAGCCTGTGCTTGTGGGCACAGTTACCATCGAAAAATCCGAGCTTCTCAGCAAAATCCTGAGTCGCAATGGCATAAAGCACGAGGTTCTAAATGCCAAATATCATGAAAAAGAAGCCGAAATCATCGCTCAGGCGGGCAAAAAAGGCGCTGTCACCATTGCCACCAACATGGCCGGCCGTGGTACGGATATCATGCTGGGCGGTAATGCCGAGTTCCTGGCAAAGTCTGAACTTCGCAAGACTGATATGCCCGAGGAACTGCTGCAGGAAGCTGACTCCTACGCAGAAAC
>JAFYUA010000206.1 GCA_017549745.1 Clostridia bacterium
AACCAATCTCATAAATAAAATGCAGAATATAATGTGCCCGAAGCTGACGGAATTAACAACGGCATTTGGGACTATGTATGACAAGTTAGAACGGATGCAATTGGATGATCCTGAAGAAAATGGCGGTGGTGTGGTTGAAGTAAGCAAAACAATTAGTATTGAACCGCCAACAGATGATACAAAGGAAGAAGAATTATGAATGTAATATGGTCTCCACAGCCAAAGCAGGCAGCACTGATGGAACGGCCTGAAAACGAGGCTTTATATGGCGGAGCTGCAGGGGGCGGCAAGTCCGACGCACTGCTCACCGAAGCGCTCAGGCAGGTGCACATAGGGCACTACAGGGCGCTGATACTGCGTAAAACCTACCCTCAGCTATCGGAGCTCATCGACCGAAGCCGCGAGCTGTATGCCGCCGCGTTTCCCAGTGCACGCTACAACGAGACCAAGCATGTGTGGCAGTTTGAATCGGGAGCAAAGATATATTTTGGCGCCATGCAGCACACATCTGACCGCATCAACTATCAGGGCAAGCGCTATGATTTCATAGCCTTTGACGAGCTCACGCACTTTTCGTGGGACGAATATTCATATATGTTCTCCCGAAACCGCCCCTCGGGCAGCGGCACGAGGGTGTATATACGCTCCACCACCAATCCCGGCGGCATAGGTCATGGCTGGGTCAAGGAGCGCTTCATCACTGCCGCGCCGCCGCTTACCCCCATCATAAGCAAAATGCAGGTTGCCTCGCCCGACGGCAAGCTCAGCGAGGTGACGCGTGACCGCATCTTTGTGCCGTCAACTGTGTTTGACAATAAGCGATTGCTCGAAAACGACCCCGGCTACATAGCCAACCTCTCCATGCTGCCCCACAAGGAGCGCGAAGCTCTGCTCTACGGCAACTGGGACAGCTTCTCGGGGCAGGTGTTCACCGAGTGGAAAAACGACCCGTCACACTACGGCGACAGGTGCTTTACTCATGTCATCGAAGAGTTTGAACTGCCAAAGCACTGGAAGATATACCGCGGCTTCGACTTTGGCTATTCCAAGCCATATGCAGTGGAGTGGATTGCCGCTGACCACGACGGCAGAGCCTATGTGATAGCCGAGCTGTATGGCTGCACCGACACGCCCGACACAGGCCTTCGCGACACTCCAGCCGAGATTGCGCGCAAAATCAGAGAGCTTGAAGCCACCCACCCCAACCTAAAGGGCAAAAAGGTGCGCGGCATTGCCGACCCCGCCATAGCCAAAGCCGAAACGGGGCAGTCAATTGCCGACATGATGGCGCGCGAGGGCGTGTTTTTTGATTTTGGCGACCATCAGAGACTGGCGGGCAAGATGCAGTTTCACTATCGCCTTGCATTCGACGAGGGGGGCATACCGATGATGTATGTGTTCAAAAACTGCCGCCATTTCATACGCACAGTGCCCAATCTAATCTATGACGAGTCCAATGTGGAGGACATCAACACCCACTCCGAGGACCATATATATGACTGTGTGCGCTATGTACTCATGGCAAACCCCATCTCACCGCGCAAAAATGCACTGCAAAAATCACTGCTCGCCGAAGACCCACTGAATCTCACCTCTCCTAAGCTTGCAAGATATGATTTTTATAACATTTAGGAGCTTTGATAAATTATTGTTTTGCTGCATACTGCCTATCAATGCTTTTGGAAATTCTCTTCGAAAACTGGCTTCGGCTTCGCCTGCAGAGGTTTTCTCCGAGAACATCCAAAAGCTTTTGTGCCAGTTGTACATATTGCAAGGTTTGGGTGTGCTTTTGCAGCGACTCTGCAGAAATAGCAAGTATTGCTATTTCGAAGCCCAAGCAGAAAAAGCATACCCAAACCTGCGAAGTGCATTATTCGATAAACAATAATTTATAATATTTCCAATCGATTGTTTAAAATATTTTACTCTTGAAAAAATGCTGCGGGTTTAGTATAATATCAATATATGATATTTTGGAATGGAATTGATATTATGAGCAAAAAAATCCAAATCGGCAACCTATTTATCGGCGGCGGTGAAAGCGTAAAGATTCAATCGATGTGCAACACCAAGACCAAAGATGTAGGCGCAACTGTAGAGCAGATTCTCGCCCTCGAGAGGGCAGGCTGCGAGATTGTGCGCGTGGCTGTGCCCGACCTTGAGAGTGCCGAAGCAATTGGCGCAATCAAAGAAAAAATACATATCCCTCTGGTGGCAGACATTCATTTTGACTACCGCCTTGCGCTTGCTGCTATGCAAGCAGGGGTGGACAAGGTGAGGATTAACCCCGGCAACATCGGCTCAGAGGAGGGCGTGAGGGCAGTAGCCGAGATGGCAAAGGCAAAAAAAGTGCCCATTCGCATAGGCGTGAACAGCGGCTCTATTGAAAAGGACATCCTTGCCGCATACGGTCATCCCACTGCCGAAGCAATGGTCGAAAGCGCCAAAAAACACATTGACATGCTCACAAAATATGATTTTGATGATATAGTAATCTCGCTCAAATCAAGCAGTGTGCCCATGACCATTGAGGCATACCGCCTGATGAGCCAGCGTTTTGACTATCCTCTTCACCTGGGTGTGACAGAGGCAGGCACCTTCCTCGGCGGTACTGTGAAGTCTGCCATAGGCATTGGTGCGCTGCTTGCCGATGGCATTGGCGACACCATCAGAGTGTCACTCACCGATGACCCTACCAAGGAGATTGCCGTGGCGAGGGAAATCCTCAAAGCGCTCTCTCTGAGAAATCTCGGCGCAACGCTTGTGTCGTGCCCCACCTGTGCGCGCACGAGCATCGGTCTCATTGACCTTGCCCAAAAGGTGGAAGAGTATATATCCACCATCGACAAAAACATCACCGTGGCAGTGATGGGCTGCGCGGTCAACGGCCCGGGCGAAGCCCGCGAAGCCGACATCGGCATTGCAGGCGGCAATGGCGAAGGTCTCATCTTCAAAAAGGGCGAAATTGTGAAAAAAGTGAGCGA
>JAFYUA010000207.1 GCA_017549745.1 Clostridia bacterium
ATCCGCCATGCAATAGAGGTGGCATGGGACAGAGGCAACCCTGATGTGCTCAATGAGCTCTTTGGCTACACAATCCTCGGCAGCAAGGGCAAGCCTACCAATTCAGAATTTATTGCGCTGATTGCCGATAAGATACGCCTTGAAATGAAAGCGGGCTGAAACGCAAAAAAGCGGTGTTCTGCAGAGAACACCGCTTTTGAAGTTGATGGAGTATATTATCTTTTCAAAAGAACTTCGTCTTCATATTTTTTCACGCCGTCGAGCCACTCCAGACCCACGCCCTTGCCTGCCTTGTCGCAGTAATAATCCCACACAAGGCTGAAAGGTGCAGCTCTGAATTCTTCTTTGTAGGCAAGGCGAGCGCTCACATCGCCTGCGTTTTCGATTTCTTTCATTTTGTCAATAGGCTGAAGCAGTGCTGCAAGCATTGCTTTTCTTGTGTTTCTTATGCCGATTGTCCATGCTGCAATACGGTTGATTGAAGCGTCGAAGAAATCGGTTGCCACATATGTTTTGTCGAGCTTATTCATTCTTGCAAGCTCATCGAATATTGCTTTGGTCTCATCATCAAAGCCTACCACATGGTCACTATCCCATCTGATGCCGCGTGTCACATGCAGAAGAACTGAGTCGGAGAATGCAAATATGCCTGAAAGCTTGCCCGAAACTGTCTCGGTGGGGTGATAGTGGCCGTTGTCGAGAGTCATGATGATGTGGTCTTTGTTTGCTTTCATAACATAGCCCATGCAGAATTCATGAGAGCCAACTGTGTAGCTTTCGGCACCAATGCCAAACACTTTGGATTCTATACCGTCAACAACATTTTTCACATCTTTGGTTGCTTCGAAGATTTCGTCATATGATTTTTTGAGACGAAGGCGTGGAGCGAGAGCATCCACGGGAGTTTCTTTGTCACCATCGGGAGTCCAGTGGTTGATAACGCATGGCATACCTGTCTTCTCGGCAAAATATTCACCGATGCGGCGGCATGCAATGCCGTGGCGCACCCAGAACTGTCTGATGTTTTCATCGGCACATGAGAGAGTGCCCTTGTCGGTGCTCAAGGGGTGAGCAAAATATGTGGGGTTAAAGTCGAGACCCATGCCGTTTTCCACTGCAAAGTCAACCCATTTGTCATAGTGCTCGGGTTTGATGGAGTCGCGCTCCACATAGGTGTCAGCCTCGATATAATTGGCATGCACATTGATTTTGAGCTTGCCGGGGATATATTTGATAGCCTCTTTGATATCAGCTCTGAGCTGCTCGCCGTTCTGAGCCTTGCCGGGGTAGTTGCCAGTTGTCTGGATGCCGCCGGTGAGGGATTTATCCTCTTTGATTTCTGTGCCGCCTACATCATCGCCCTGCCAGCAGTGCATTGAAATAGGGGTTTCATCAACCTTTTTGATAGCCTCGTCAACATCTATGCCATACTGAGCATAGTATTCTTTGGCGAGTTCATAGCCTTTTTTTACATCATACATATGTACAAACCTCCTGTTTGTTAATCTATTTCTTTTATTTTAGCTGCAAACAAACGGAAATACATAATTGCTGCAAAAATCAAAATTGCATCGCATGCATATATGAGAGCGTTTGTTGCTGCATTGGAAACTGTGATACCGAAAAGGGGAGCCATGAGCAAGAACACCATGGCTATATCCACAAAGCCTGTGCTGATTTTGCCATACCATTTTGCTCCGAAAATCTTGCCGCCTTTGCTTATGAGCACAAGACCCATAATGCCCATGCTGATTTCCTTGACAAAAAGAACCACTGCCACAGATGTCATGGCGGGATATTTTATCATGAGGCATAGTGCCACTGCAAACTGATAGAGCTTGTCGGCAACGGGGTCAATTATTTTGCCAAGCTCTGTCACACAGTTGAACCTGCGGGCAATCTGACCGTCGAGAAAATCGGTGATAAAGGCGAGAGCCATAACCACAAAAGCCGCAATGTAGCCTGCTCTGCCCGTAGCATTTATATACAGGGTCACAAACACAGGCATGAGAAGGATGCGAGTGTATACCAGTATGTTTGGCACTGTGAATAGTTCATTTTTGATAGTGCTGTTGTTTTTGGTTTGCGGCATTGCGTATGTCCTCTTTCGCTATATTGGTAGTATTATAATTATACATTCAAGCAGACATTTTGTCAATATTTTGCAATGGGTTCAAGGGAGAATTAATACTCATATACATATTATATACCATTATATATCAAAGTCAACCCAAAAAACACGCTTTTTGGGACAAAACCCTTGTTTTTTTGCACTTTTTGTGATATTATAGCCTCAGAAAGAGAGTGATTTTTATGCTTTTGACAATCGACATAGGCAACACCAACATAGTCCTCGGCGGTTTTGATGGCGACGAGCTCACCTTTGTGGCGCGCATAGCCACCAATGCGGTCAAGACCGAAGACGAATATGCCACCAAAATCAGGAGTATTCTTGCTCTGCACGAGGTGGACAAAACCTCGGTAAAGGGTGCTATAATTTCGTCGGTTGTGCCTCCGCTTAACTCAGTGATGAAAAAGGCTATCAAAATTGTGTATGGCATAGAACCTCTCATGGTTGGTCCCGGCATCAAAACCGGCATCAACATTCTGTGCGACAACCCGTCAACCGTGGGTGCAGACCTTATCTGCGCTTGTGTTGCGGCGCATCATATATATGGCAGTCCGTCACTTGTGATTGACATGGGCACTGCCACCA
>JAFYUA010000208.1 GCA_017549745.1 Clostridia bacterium
GATGTGATGGGGGCTCCGTCTTCTACGATTGCCTGTGCAAATGCAGAGCACCCTGCAAATCCGCAACCGCCACAGTTGGCACCGGGGAGTATCTCGGCAATCTTGTCAATTCTCTCATCTTTTTCCACTTTGAAAATTATGGAGGCAAAAGCAAGAACAGCTCCGAAAAACAGACCAATCACACCAATACTAAGTGCAGGATATAATATTTGTTCTAACATTTATTCAGCCTCCTTTTTAGAATGATAATCCCTGAAATCCCAAAAACGCCATCGCAATGAGACCTGCAGTTATAAGAGCAATCGGGAAGCCTTGGAGATATTTGGGGATTTTTGATGTTTCAAGCCTTTCTCTCACTCCTGCAAAAAGGAAAATAGCAAGTGTGAATCCCATTGCAGACCAAAACGAAAAGCTCAGAGTCTGAAACAAAGTGTATTCTCTTTGCACATTAATAAGAGTCACACCAAGCACTGCACAGTTTGTGGTGATGAGAGGCAGATATATGCCGAGTGCACTATATAATGAGGGCACAAGCTTTGCAACAACCATCTCTACAAACTGAACGAGAGCAGCAATCAGAAGAATGAAGCTTATGGTTTGCAGATACTCCACATTCAGCGGTATCAATATGTATCTTTGCACAAGCCAGGTGAGCAGTGATGCCAACACCATAACGAATGTAACTGCCATGCCCATGCCGAGCGCAGTGTCGGTTTTCTTTGATACGCCAAGAAACGGGCATATGCCATAGAATTTAACCAACACAAAGTTTTCAATAAGCACTCCCAGAACTGCAAGGGAGAAAAATTCTTTCAGATAACTCATTTGCTTGCAGCTCCTTTCTCGTCTTTGAGTATGTTATATATTGCAAGTATTATTCCCAACGCAAGGAATGCTCCGGGCGGCAAAATGAATATCAAAGCAGGCTCAAACGAACTTCCAAAGAGGGGGAATCCGAGCAGCGTACCTGCACCGAGGATTTCTCTCACTGTGCCCAGAACACTCAGACCGAGTGTGAATCCAAGACCCATGCCAAGACCATCAAAAGCTGAGGGGATGGGTTTGTTTTTGGAAGCAAAGCTTTCGGCTCTTGCCAGGATTATACAGTTAACAGTGATGAGTGGAATAAATAAGCCAAGCGCATCGGAAATCGACGGCAAATATGCCTTGAGCAGCATTTCAATAACACTTACAAATGCAGCTATTACCACTATGTAAGAAGCAATTCTGATTTTGTTTGGAATGCATTTTCTGAGAATGGAGATAACCAGATTAGAAAAGATAAGAACAAATGTGGCAGAAAGTCCCATACCTATGGCATTTATGAGCGAAGTGGTGACAGCCAGGGTGGGGCACATTCCAAGAAGCTGAATAAAAGTGGGGTTTTCAGCAATTATACCATTGCTCAAAATTTTGAGATTTGAATTGTTTTTCATTTTATTCCGCCTCCTTTTTTAGTATTTTTGCAATTTCAAGAGCAGCATTTGCGCCGTCTGTCACAGCTTTTGAGGTGATTGTTGCACCGCTTATTGCCTGAATTTCATCTTCAGCAGGTGACGGATTATTCTTCACAACCGAAAGTGTGCCTTTTTTTCCATCGGCATATTGACCATAGAAACTTTCATCCTGAGCTTTGGCGCCGAGACCCGGAGTTTCAGCCATCGAAATGATTTTTATTCCCGTGAAATTAAGCTCAGAATCAAGTCCGACAATCATGTCAATGTTTCCGCCAAAGCCGGCAGGAGCAACATTGATGCAATATCCTGCAAATTCATTGTTTCTCTCGGCTTTGTAGGCTGCAACGAAACTAAATTCTTTCTGTAGCTTTGCTATCATATCGTCTGAAAGCTCGATGTTTTCAAATGTTGCATCTTCCAGCACCTCTTGCTTTGCAATCTCTGCATTTTTTGAAGCAAGCTCGGCAATGCGGTCTTTGGTGAGATAGTTGCAAAGTGTCAGAAGCAGTGTGGCAATGAATGTTATAGCAAATAAAATTGAAGCAAGCTTGATGATGAATACTTTGTTGTTTGATGAGTTATCCATTTGATTTCACCGCCTTGCCAAATTTTTTCGGTTTGAGATATTTGTCCAGAAGGGGAGTTGCAATGTTCATGATGAGGATAGCATATGTCACGCCTTCGGGATATCCGCCAAACACTCTTATTACCGATGTGATAAGGCCAACCCCAAGAGCATATACAAATTGACCTTTTTTGCTCACAGGGCTTGTTGTGTAGTCAGTGGCCATGAAAAATGCTGTCAGGAAAATACCGCCACTGAGAACATGGAAAAGAAATCCGTAGTCAGTAAATAACACGCCGAACACACCAACAGATATTATGTATGTGGCAGGAATTATAAGACCGATTACACCTCTTGCTATCAGATACAATCCGCCTATGAGCAAAAGCAGTGCCGAGACTTCGCCGATAGAGCCTTGCACATATCCAAAAAACAAATCGCTAAGTTCTGCTGCCTCACCACCTGCTTTTATAACAGCGAGTGGGGTAGCGCCCGATACTGCATCAGCGTTTTTGGCAAACAAACCGAATGGGTCTGATGGTGAACTGAAAGTTGTCATGGCAACAGGCCAGCACGCCAGCAAAAATGCTCTTGCAGCAAGTGCAGGGTTCACAAAATTCTGACCTAATCCGCCGTAAAAACATTTCACTACTATAATTGCAAATGCATCACCAATCATCACCATCCAAAGCGGTATGCTGGGAGGGAGAGTGAGAGCAAGCAATACACCTGTGACAATGGCACTGAGGTCGCCTGTTGTGTTTTTGTTTTTTGTCGCTTTGTTCCATATGTATTCAAACAGCACGCAGAAAGCGGCAGAAGAAAGCACTGTCACAAGCGCTCCGAAGCCAAAGAAATAAACAC
>JAFYUA010000209.1 GCA_017549745.1 Clostridia bacterium
CCGCTTTATAGATGCAGAGGAACTTATCGGCGCAACACTCTTCCTCTGCAATAATGACGCGGCATCTGCCATCACCGGCGTGGTTCTGCCGGTTGACGGTGGTTTTTCCGCATATTCAGGAGTTTAAAAATGACTGTATTTGAAAGACTTGCCAATTCCATCATAGTTCCCGTTGTGGTTCTCGATGATGTTAAAGACGCTGTACCCACCGCCAATGCCATGGCAGCAGGCGGCGTTGATGTAATGGAAATCACTTTCCGCACAGCTTGTGCTGCCGAGGCAATTAAAGCTGTCAGCAAAAACTGCCCCAATGTTTTGGTCGGTGCAGGCACAATTATCAATATTGAGCAGTGCAAACTTGCCGTTGAGATGGGTGCAAAATTCATAGTTTCACCCGGCTTTGACGAAGAGCTTGTTAAATGGTGCATAGAGCATAATATAGCCGTTTGCCCCGGTTGCGTAACTCCCACCGAGATTATGGCAGCTATGAAGCTGGGCTTAAAAGTTGTTAAATACTTCCCCACAAATATATATGGCGGTTTAAAAGCATTAAAGGCTCTTTCAGGTCCTTTTGCCGGCATGAAGTTTATTACCACAAGCGGCATAAGCACTGAGAACATTAAAGACTTTGTATCTGCTCCCTTTGTTCACGCTGTGGGTGGCTCTTGGGTATGTCCAAAAGAGGATATCGTCTCAGGCAACTTTGAGAAAATCACTCAGCTCTGCAAGGAAGCACGAAACGCTGCAACAGGAGGATAATAATGGCAAAAATCGTATGTTTCGGCGAACTGATGCTTCGCCTGCAACCTTATAACTACGAACGCTTTGTCCAGTGCGACCGTGTGGAATTCAGCTTCGGCGGCGGCGAAGCAAATGTGGCGGTCTCTCTTGCAAACTACGGCATGGATGTAGGCTTTGTAACTAAGTTACCCGCTCACAACATTGGTCAGGCCGCTGTAAACTCTCTGCGCCGTTACGGTGTTGACACATCAAAAATTGTCCGCGGCGGTGAGCGCGTTGGCATTTACTTCAACGAAAAGGGCGCTTCTCAGCGCGGCAGTGTGTGCATCTACGACAGGGCAAATTCCGCTTTCTCCAAGGCAGAGCCCTCCGAGTTTGACTGGGATGATATTTTCAATGGCGCAAAGTGGTTTCACTTCACCGGCATCACTCCCGCTCTTGGCGAAAACATGGTTGAAACCTGCAAGCAGGCTTGTATTGCAGCAAAGAAGCGAGGCATCAAAATTTCCTGTGACCTAAATTACCGAGCAAAACTTTGGACTCGTGAGCAGGCTAATAAAGCCATGACAGAGCTTTGCCAATATGTTGATGTGTGCATTTCCAACGAAGAAGATGCCAAAGACATTTTCGGCATTGAAACTGTGGCTACCAACATTTATGCAGGTGTGCTTAACCACAAGGGCTACAAGTCCGTAGCGAAACAGCTCTCCGACAAATTTGGTTTTGAGAAGGTGGCAATTACGCTCCGTGAAAGCCGCTCTGCATTCGATAATGGTTGGAGCGCAATGCTTTATGATGTGGCACAGGATGAGTACTGCTTCTCTCCAAGATATGAGCTTCACATTGTAGACCGCGTTGGCGGCGGTGACTCTTTCGGCAGCGCCTTGATATATAGCCTGATAAACGGCAAACCCACTCAGCAGGCTGTTGACTTTGCAGTTGCAGCCTCTGCGCTGAAACACTC
>JAFYUA010000210.1 GCA_017549745.1 Clostridia bacterium
ATGAGTCTTTTTGGCAGGCTAAGCTACGAAGATAAAATACGCATCGAAGAACGCATCATAATGATGCTTGAAAATGATAATTGATGAAAATAGCTCTGTAAAAATCACCTGATTTTTACAGAGCTTTTTTCATCAATTATCATTTTCAAGCATCATTATGATGCGTTCTTCGATGCGTATTTTATCTTCGTAGCTTAGCCTGCCAAAAAGACTCATGAGCTTGTTGGCTTGTTCAGCCTCGTTTTCATCACGCTTTACAGTGGGTTGGTGCACATTGGTAAGCCCCACAATAAAATCAGCAGATGTGTTGAGCGCAGTTGCCATCTTGGCAATGATTTCAGCTCTTGGCTCACATTTGCAATGCAGATATTTATACAGGCTCTGCTTGGATATGCCAACCTTGTCGGCAAGCTCTGTCTGCTTCATATCGCAAAGCTCCATCAGAAATATAAGCCTTTCGCCCACCGTCTTCATAACAACGCACCTCTTTTCATTGCTATTATATATTATTTTGTTTACTTTTTGTTGCAAGTAAACAAAAATGTGCGTTTTACATTGACAGTAAACAAAAGTTTATATATAATCGTTTTTGTAAACAAAACGAAAGGCGGATTGCAATGAAAAAAATATTGGCAGTGTTAACAGCGTTGATAGTGGTGTTTAATTGTTCATCGGTTTGTATGGCAATAGAATCAACTGAAATAAACACCTTTTTAGATGAATTTGCATCAGCTACCAAACCTGAACAAATTATAACAACTATCAGCCAAAACACATGGGCGGTTTCAGATTTGGAACAATATATTTATTATACGGACAGCGATGCGCTGCGGCAATTGACAGCAGAGATTTTTGTAAGAAACGGTGTCAGCTTTGCCGCTATAACTGATTTTCAAAATGAATTCGAAATAAATGTGCTTTTAGCAAGAGCAAGCAAAGCAGATACATATTCTGAAATGCACGATATTATCTGCCAGTTTGAGCGATTTATATCCATAGGTGAATATGCTTCTTTGCCCTCGTCACAGCAAACCAAAGTCTGCAATGCTATGAAATCGGCTAATTTCACAAGCATAGATACCTTCCGAAGCGCACTTGTTATGAGCATTGATAAGGTTGCACATTCCACTCCATCGGTAGGTGGTGATTCATCTTATCCGTCGAGTGGCGGAGGAAATCCCATAAATGCAAAACTGGACTATTGTTATTATGAGGGAAACACAATTTATTCAAAGCTTGTGTTTGACAAAAACTCAGCCGATAGCATAATGTATGTGGGCGTGTATCATATCGACGGATATCTCAAGCAGATAAAAAAATATTCTGTTTCAGCAGGTGTGACGGGTTTTGAATTTCAAATTGGTGATTATGTTCACAATAATGTGGATGTGCTAAAGGTCTTTTTCTTTGATGCACAAGATGGCATTACACCTCTCGGGAGTGCGGTTGAATTTAATCTGGGCAAGACAATATTGGAGGGATATGTTACAGGCACCTACTTATTGGGTGATAAAAGCAATTACGGCAGTGTGAATTTTGAATATTATGACTGCTCGGGTAATCCTTATTTTGATGAGCTTTTGGCGGATTCGTATGATTGGATAGCGACTGTCACTTTAGAAAGTGATTTTACCAACATCAACGATTATTATGGAGTCAATGCCAGGGTTGAGGTCACAAAATCAGATAACGATACATATAAAATACAAAAAATAACTCCCGTTGATGCTGACAGCATCTTCGAGCTTGAACTAAGCGACGTAGATTACTGCAGCGAAACAAGAATTGATTACTACACAGACAACAGCAAATATGATACGGCAGCTATATCACTTTCTCAGAGTGCCGAGTTTTATTTGAATTATCAACAGGAGGATGACATCAGCTGTTTAAACTCAATGTTGGGCATGCCTGCCGAAGTTAGTGTGCGCCTTATTGAAAACACAGGCGATGCAAAATATGACATTGTTGACATCAGAGAATATACATATGACCATGTGGCATCAATCGACACAGAAAAAAACAGAATCGAAGGCTATCTCTATAGCTGTGTTCTTGATGAAAGCGTACCTATGACTATGTGCAATTCAGCAGGCGAGCGCATGGATATTGCGGATTTCAAAGAAGATGATGTCTTCGCCTTTATTTCAAGCAACGGACGCACCCATAATTATGATTGGATCGAAATCATCAACTATGCCAATAACTATGTAACTGGTATGGTAGAGGAGTGCACGCCTGACAGTGTATTTATTAATGATGTTGAATATGGTCTTGCTTGTGGTGGAATAAATTTAGGAGACCAAGGTACATTCTACCTGACCAAAACTGGTAAAATTTTTGGCCATATTTCCCCTATGCCAAATTATGGCTATATTCTTGATACAACACTGCATTCTGTAGGTTGGGACGAAGCATGGCAGATAAAAATGCTTTGCAATGACGGCAAAACGAGAATATACACCGTGCGCGATGGATTCCATCTAAATGGCGCATACCTTTCGGCAAATGACACATCAGAAGCTGCACAGCTTTTGCTTGACTTTCGCGCAAGCTCAGACGGCAATTGGAAGGCTGCACCTGAAAAGAGAGTGGTTGAATACTATCTTAATTCCAAAGGTTTGATAACAGATATTTACTCAACCGTCTGCCAAGAATTTTCATCAGAATTTTATGATAAAGAGACTCTTTCGATTGACGGTTATGAGATAAATAAAAATGCCGTTATATTTAATGTTAGTGCTCCATCAGCCAACGATGCATATGCAACAGATATTAACTGCCTTATTGATGGTACAAGATATAGCGGATATCTCATAATGAACTATGATGGCGAAATCGATGGAGTTGTTATAACTGCTGGTGAATGCAACTACACCAAACCCGAAGAAACTCACAGCTATTCCGATGCTTTGTATGGCTATGCCTACGGAGCGTACTACGATTCAGTGTCGGGCTTTGAAAGTGCATGGCATGTAGAGCTTCTCGGCACAAATAACGAGATTATAACAATGCCTTGCTCAGACAACTTAAGAATAAACGGGGAGCTTGAGTGTAACTCAGGGGCATTTAGGGAAATATTGGGTAATAACGGAGCTTTGGTGTTATATGTCATCATGGACGGCGAATATATAAGTGAGTTATACACTCCCACTACATCTGATTTTGAAAACACCCTTTATTCAGCGCAGAGACTGGGCGAAACAGTTGTAACTGACGCCACTGTAGTTTTTGACATGCATTCAGAAATGGCAGGCACAAAAGCGCTCAAAGACGGCGAGTCATATTGCGGCTATGGTATCACTGATGAAAGCGGAGCCTACTCTCACATTGTCATCACAGATGGTGGCACCCGTTTGCCCGAAATAATTGCCGACACGCAATATGCCTACATGCTGGCTTCGACTATGGATACCAACGGCTGGGAAAGCTCTTGGCAGATTTCTCTTCTTACATCAAGCGGTAGCAAAATTTATGATGTCAGCAAAAGATTCTCCATTGACGGCACTGCCTACTCCAACACGCAGACAGATATTGAAGCTTTGAAAGTGATTGAAGCCACTGCTGATTCTGATGGCAATTTTGACTGTGCTATCACAGATAACATGGCAAATCGTATTGCCGAGGTTTCATTCGACATCAATGGCGATATCAAAGTCATCAAAACACTGAGTGCAACCCAATTTGAAAATGAAAAATATATCGCTGCTTCTCAGAGCTTGTCTGTGCCGATTGCCGATGATGCAATAGTGTTTGACATATCATCACCAAAAAGAGAGATGGCAAAAGTCGGAGGCATTGATTATCTCACTAACGAATGCAAATACAGTGGCAGAATTGTGCAAAATTCAGATGGTGAATACGATTTGGTCATCATAACCAAGAGAGGAATCAATGTTGATACCACCCAAAATCTTGCAGTAGTAGC
>JAFYUA010000211.1 GCA_017549745.1 Clostridia bacterium
ATATCGGCAAGCGAAAAAAGGTGACCGAACACCCATGTGACTATGTATTCATCATTTATAAAATAATTTCCTTTTTTGGAAAAGGAGCCAAGAGCCTGACATATGTTGCGGGCAAGGCTTGGCTTTTCGGCTATAATAAGTTTCATGTTGCCTCCGTTATTTTATCAATCGGTGAGCAGCTTCGGCAATGTGCGAGGCTTTGGAAGAATCCTTTGGCACAGATTTGCTTTTGGCAAGCAAAAGCGCACCAAAAAGGCTTGACACATCATTGAGCCCCAAAGCAGCAAACATATCACTCTGCGAGTGAACAAACCTCAGATTTGCTGATGCTATAGCGTCATATGAAGAAAGCATATAGTCAGGCAGATTGCATTTTTGAAAAATCTCATCAGCAAGTGCAGGGGCATTGTAGAGAGCCACACGCATCAGCTTTTGGGCAGAATCTTCTATGTGTATTTTAAAATCGTTCAAAAAATTTGCCGCGGTGAGATAAATGAGCTTTGATTCTTTGTCGATGGCAGCGAGAGTGATGCCGAGTAGTCTGGCAACAACATGCACCTCATCATAGCGCGGACCAAAGCCCTCAACAAACACATGCTCAGCTTTGAGAGTGCCGTCAGGGAGCTTTTGATACAAAGGAATGAAAAACGAAACATATGTATTGCGCGCATCAAACCTAAGCACATCGGCATTGAAAGCAGGGCAAAAATGGCAAAAGATTTTGCCTGTGATGCCACGCGAACTCATATCGTCAGCAAAGCTCCTGAGAGCGCTTTCAGACAAAAAGCAAAATATGACATCGGCATTTTTTATCATGTCCAATGCAGAGGTATATACTGCCATTTCGTTTTGAACTGCAAAGCTTGCAGCTTTTTGTATGTCTGATGCAAACACACCATCAGGCGTGAGTGGTGGCATGGTGGGATATTCCCTGCGGCAGGAGCGAATGTGAGTCATGAGTGAAGCATTGACCTCGCGCATTGGTTCTTCCATGCCAAGATATGAAAATTTCATGAGAGTTCCTCCGCATATACGATTGATGGGCTATTTTTCAACGCTTTGATGAGTTCTTCATTGGTCTTGATGGGTGAATAGGTGAGCATGGCAACTGTGGCAAACTCGCCATCATAGTGACAATCGGACCCTCCGCACTCAAGCAAGTCATATTTTTTTGCCCACATTGCTGCAATTTCATTGCGCGAATCGTGGCGCAGATGCCCATTGAGAATCTCTATGCCGTCGAGATATGACGGGTTGATAATCTGCATTCCGTTGCGGAAAGGATGCGCCTGAAACACAAGCATGCCGTTTTCATGAGCAAGGTTGACAAAATCCTTGAGATGCATGGAAATGAAATTGTGCTCATCATCACAGCTGTGCTTCATAATAAAATCTTCTGTAACGCCATAGACAAGATAGTCATTTGGACTATAGCAATTACGGTATTCCATTGCGAGCAGCACATTTATCCTGCCTTTGGCAGCCTTTTTGGCGATTTTGTAGGCAGATATATAGTGCTTGTTCTTTTCTGCCCATGGTGAGCCTTCCATGTGAGCAAAGGTCTGCGATGAATAGTGATTGGTGATGACAAGAGTGTGGTAGCCTTTCTTTATATATTCTTCAACCACATCGGCAGTGGATACGCGCGAGCACTTACTCACCTCAGATGTGTGAGCATGAAGTTCTGATTTGTATTGCATATTTATAATCTCCTGATTTACTTGTGATATTTCTCGTTGGCATTGATTTTGAAGCCGCGGTAAATCTGCTCTGCAAGGATGACTCTCATGAGCTGATGAGGAAAGGTCATCTCCGAAAAGCTTATGCGAAAGTTGCTTCTCTCCTTTACTGAGTTATCGAGCCCCAAAGAGCCGCCAATGACAAAATCAATTGTGCTTTTGCCCGAAAGCATGACAGACGAAAGCTTAGATGCGAATTTTTCACTCGAAAGCTGCTGACCTTCTACACAAAGGGAAAACACATAGTCATCATCACAAATGACTTTTAATATTTTGTCCGCCTCTGTTTTTAATATTCTTGCCTCTTCTGCGCCCGACGGATTGTCGGGGATTTTTTCATCGGCAAGCTCTATTACAGAAAAGCTGCAAAACCGCTTGAGTCTTTTGCCATATTCAGCAATTGCATCCCTGAGATATTGCTCTTTGAGCTTGCCTACACAAATAATATTTATCTTCATATATTTCTCCTTAAATTCTATCTAATTTATTATAACTTATTGAGAATTTTTGTCAAGGGCAAGAAGCTACAATTTTTCTATTGACAAATCGGCTATTAAATGATATACTCAAATTATTCCAGTGGTTGGACAAATGATATGGAGTTGAAACGATGCAGGAACTGATAAAATCATCACAACAGGTTATAAAAGAATCAAACCTCAAGCTTGTGTTTGGTCTTATTCATAAGCAAGGCCCCATATCGAGAGCCGACATCAAAAAGATGACCGGTCTTAGTGCAACTACTGTGTCATCACTGGTTGAAGAACTCCTTGCTGACGGATTTGTGAATGAAGGCGGAGTAAAAAATTCCACCACAAGCGGCCGAAAGGCAGTGCTACTTCATGTCAATCCCGACGGTGGCTACTTTGTAGGCATTGATGTGCAAAACGGCGCGATTGTGGCAGATACCTTTGCGCTTGATTTCACAGAGGTCGACCACATGAAGGTGTCTACCACTTCCAACGAAAAGATTGCCCTTGGCATACTCAGGGCAATCAGCACAGCTTCGAGAGAAAAACGGATTCTGGGAGTGACTATAGGACTTCCCGGCGTGATTGATACCGCATCAAACACCGTGGTATCATCTACTGTAATTGATGCCGCAACAGCCAATGACATATATCAGACGGTTGCCGAGGCACTGCCCGACGCAAAGATTTGCCTAAGAAACAACTCAGGGCTCATTGCCTATGCCGAGAAAGAATTTGGCAATCATGGCGAGGTGAGCAGCCTTGTGTCGATAGATATTGACGACGGCGTGGGTGCGGGCATTATCCTTGGTGGCAGCATTTATGCCGGAGCAAATGGCATGGCAGGCGAGTTTGGTCACATTACTGTTGACTACAGAGGCGAAAAATGCAAATGCGGAAGCTATGGGTGCTTAGAGCTTGCAGCAAGCATACCGGCTATGCTTGCAATGACAGCCGAAAACTCAATTGACGACCTTGCGCAGAGCCTCATAGGCGGAAACCAAATAGTCATTGAAATAATTGACAATGTTGCCAAAGCCCTTGCATTTGGCATAAATAATATACTAAACATTGTAGACCCCGAATTTATAGTTATATCAGGTTCAGTGAGAGCGCTTGGTGACTATCTGCTCACTCCACTCAAAAAATACATAAAACAAATCGCATTTGTAAAAGACAAAAAAATTGAATATTCATCTATTGAAACAAACGCCGTCACACTCGGTGGTGCGCGATGCTCATTTGATGAAATGTTCGGAGCATAATGTAAAGTCAAAAATACCGCAGAAAATGAAGCGGTGTTTTTATGACATAATTAATAAGTCCATTGGACAAATTCAAAGAAAGGATGATAAAAATGAGTAAAGAAAAAGAAGTTGTAATGAACGGAGCCGGCATTGAAGAAATCGGTTTCCCTATGTGGCCTCAGTTTGCTGAAGGCAGCGCAGATGAAGTTGTAAAAATCATGAAATCCGGTAAGGTTTCTTACTGGACTGGTACTGTAGGCATGGAATTTGAAGACATGTTTGCAAAATGGGTTGGCGCAAAGATGGCCATCTCCTGCACAAACGGTACTGCAGCACTCCACATTGCTCTTGCCAGTCTCGGTATAGGACCTGGAGACGAAGTTATCGTTCCCTCCTACTCCTTTATCGCATCTTCATTCTCAGTAGTACAGGCAGGCGCTATTCCTGTGTTTGCTGATGTTACCGACGATCACACAATCGATCCCAAAGACATCGAAAGACTTATTACAAAACGCACAAAAGCTATCGTTGTTGTACACCTCTATGGTGTTGTAGCTGACATGGGTCCCATCCTCGAAATCGCTAAGAAACACAACCTCAAAATCGTTGAAGACTGTGCACAGTGCTTCGGTGGTACATACAAGGGCACAAAAGCCGGCGTTATCGGTGATGTTGGATGCTTCTCATTCTGCCAGAGCAAACACTTCACAACAGGTGGTGAAGGCGGTATGGTTGTTACCAATGATGAAGAGGTAGGCTGGGAATGCCGTTCATTCCGTGACCACGGTTATGATGTAAAGACAAGAATGAACATGCTTGCTCTTGAAGAAAAGCTCCCCTACATCCACAACAGAGTTGGTTTCAACTATCGTATGACCGAAATGCAGTCTGCAATCGGTATTGGCGAGCTTGCTCGTTTTGACAACTGGAACCTTGCAAGAAGACTTAAATATGCTAAGATGTATGACGATGCTTTCACAGGCATGAAAGGTATCAAGAAGCTCCCCTGCAACACAGACGAGAGAAAATCCTCATACTGGTGGTATCCCATCAACCTCGACCTTTCAGCTCTTGACTGCACAGCTGACACAATCGTAAAAGAACTCGGCGCAAGCAAAATCCCCTGCTATGGTATCCAGTGGCCTGAAGCTTACGAAGAAAAAGCTTATCGTGAGCACAATGGTTTCGGTACTGCTAAGTTCCCCTTTGAATCAAATGAATATGCTGATCCTGCTTCTGTACAGTATGACAAGGTTCTCTGTCCTAAAGCTAAATCACTCCGTGA
>JAFYUA010000212.1 GCA_017549745.1 Clostridia bacterium
CGCCGCCAACACTTGCTTCATAATAATAACTGCAGTTGTTTTCAAGAGCCAATGCAAACAGTTCATCACCATATGTGGCAACGAGCTCTTTGTTGGATGTGACAACTGTTTTGCCTGCAGAGAGCATCTTGCGTGTGAAAGTGTTTGCCGGCTCAACGCCACCCATTGTTTCCACAACAATTGACACTTCGGAATCATTTGCTATATTATCCACATTATCTGTGAAAAGATGACTCTCAGGATGAGAAGAAAAATCTCTGATATCAAGGATATATTTGATGTCGATTGGAGTTTGAGTAGTTCGGGTGATTTCCGAAGCATTTTCTCTTAAAACTTCGTATACACCTGAGCCTACAACTCCAAAACCTATAATTGCAATTTTTGTCATTGGTCAAACCTCCAAATATCCTGAATTTAATTGTATATTATACCATAACAGTGCTGATATGTCAATGTTTGCAAAGCATAGATTTGCACAAACTTATCAGTCAAGATTGAAGTTTGATGGGAAATCTTTACCCATAGCGTCTAAACTCTGAAACAAATCATCATCACCTGACACCGAAGTCTGAATGTCATCAGATGAAATCCTGACAGTGACATCACTGCCAACGACGGAAGCTATTGCAGATTTAATTGCATCAAGATTGGTCTTTTCGCTCAGGGTGTGACGGTTGTCGGGATTGGACACACAAATGTAAAGGATATTGTCAACGGCTTTCGCCTTTACTCCAAAAAGCAATGCACAAAGAGTGATTTTGCCATTGGCAGCCAAAGCAGAGGTAATATCATTCCACTTAGACTCAGCTTGTGAGGCAGCACTCCCCTCTTGTTGCGATGGCAAAGCACTCTGTTGGGCGGGGGGAGCATATTCTATAACATCATCAGACTGCGGTGGAGGCTCGGGCAAAGGAATATCATCTATATCAGCTGATGGTGCATCCTTGTGCGCAGGGGCGGGAAAACCGCTTTGCAAAATGGCAGAGAGCCTGCTTTCAAGCGAAGAAATCCTCGCATTCAAAGCGTCATAGTCATCATTCATTGAAGGAGTCGTCAAACGAATAAGCGCACATTCACACAACACTCTTTGAGAAGAAAAGGTTTTGAAAGAAACTATGCAATCTGTGAGAACATTGATGCAGTTTACCAAAAATGGCACATCGAATTTGTCGGCACAGCTTTCAAGATACTGCTTTTTTATCTTGCTTGCAGAGAAATTGTCACGATTTATTTTATACATTATGATTTCTCTGAAAACCGACAAAAGCCCCTTGGCGATGTTGTCAAAGTTTTTGCCCGACGAAACACAATCATTGAAACGGCGAAGTGCCGAAACGGTGTCACCTGAAGCAACATCACCTGCAAAATCATAAAGCGTTTTGTCGTCGACAGCACCAACAACATCGGTGACTTTAGCCAAAGTGAGCTCATCACCTGAAAATGCAAGGCACTGGTCAAGAATACTGAGCGAATCACGCATTGAGCCATCACCAAGATATGCCACATATTCGAGCGCGTCGTCAGTTGCCGAAATGCCCTCTGAAGAAAGTATGGTCTTTATATTTGAAACAATATCTTCAATGGAAATGGTTTTGAAATCGAAACGCTGGCACCTTGAAAGTATGGTTGCCGGAATCTGCTGAATTTCGGTGGTGGCAAGAATGAAGATGACATGTGCAGGGGGTTCTTCCAGGGTTTTGAGCAATGCATTGAATGCCCCTTTGGAAAGCATGTGCACCTCGTCTATTATGAAAACTTTGTATTTTCCAGTGGTGGCGACATAGTTGACCTGAGATATGATGTCGCGGATGTTGTCAACGCCTGTGTTAGATGCGGCGTCGATTTCCTGAACATCAAGACACACTTCGCCCAGAATTGATTTGCACACTTCACACTCATTGCAGGGGTTGCCGTCTATGGGTGATACACAGTTTACAGCTCTGCTCAAAATCTTTGCAGTGGTGGTCTTACCTGTGCCACGGGTGCCTGTAAACAGATAGGCATGCGCAAGAGTGCCGCAGTTTATTTCGTTTCTTATGGTTTCTGTGATATGCTGCTGACCGATTACATCATCAAATTTCATCGGACGCCATTTTCTGTACAGTGCCTGATATGCCATAATATATCACCTCGACTGAATAGTTTTGATAATCAAAAAAAGTCGTACATCTTTAAATCGAATTACGCTCCTTAAGCGTTTGTCGTCTGAGATAACTCAGGTCGGGCACCCTCGCGGCACATATGCTGACATGCTTATGGCTGCTTGATTCCTCACCTGACCAGGTTCACAAGCGCACATTGCGCAAGACCCGACCATCAACATTACTCAAACGGTACTACTTAAAAAGCGGCACCCTCAATAAAGATATCACCCTTGCTATAGCGGATTGCAAGTACAGGGCACCGCTACCGCCCCGGCTGTACGACTTATATATTATACTACAAACTATTTAAAATATCAAGATAAATTTTGAAAAAATACGAAATTTAAAGCCCCATTTCTGCCTTGACCTGTCTGAAGCACTCTGCTATATACAAAATGTCATTTTCACTTAGTGCGGCAGAAAGCTGCGTTCTTATTCTGGCTTTGCCCTTTGGCACCACAGGATATGAAAATGCAACCACATAAACGCCCTTTTCCATCATTCTTTTTGCCATTTCAACCGCTTTGTGTTCATCATATAGCATCACAGGAATTATGGGAGTGCCTCCATCGATGACATCAAGACCTATTTCTTTTATTTTTGACGCAAAAAGCTTTGTGTTGACAAAGAGCTTGTCACGAAGAGTGTGGTTGTTTTCTATCATTTCAAGCACCTTGAGCGAACCTGCTGCAACCGCAGGGGCGAGAGTGTTTGAAAAAAGATATGGTCTTGAGCGCTGACGCAAAAGGTCAATTATTTCTTTTCTGCCCGAGGTAAATCCACCCGAAGCGCCGCCGAGGGCTTTGCCGAATGTGCCTGTGATGATATCAACTCTGCCAATGACTCCGCAATGCTCTGCACTGCCTCTGCCTGTGGCACCCATAAATCCCGCTGCATGGCTGTCATCTACCATAACAAGAGCGTCATATTCATCGGCAAGGTCGCAAATGCTTTTGAGGTCTGCCACCAAACCATCCATAGAAAAAACCCCATCGGTGGCAATGAGCTTGATGCGGCAATCTTTAGCAGCTTCGAGCTTATCGCGCAAGTCATTCATATTATTGTTTTTGTAGCGAAATCTCTGAGCTTTGCAAAGTCTGATGCCGTCGATGATGCTTGCATGATTGAGTTCATCACTGATGACAGCATCTTCATCTGTGAGCAAGGTCTCAAACAAGCCGCCATTTGCATCAAAGCACGATGAATACAAAATTGTGTCCTCTGTTCCGAGGAAAGAACTTAGCTTTGATTCGAGGTCTTTGTGCAGCTTTTGCGTGCCGCAAATGAAGCGAACCGAAGAAAGACCATAGCCATAGTCACTATAGCTTTTTTTGGCAGCTTCTATGACTTCGGCACTGTTGGAAAGCCCCAGATAATTGTTGGCACACATGTTGATTACTTCTTTGCCGTCAGAAAGCCTTACTTTTGCACCCTGAGGCGAGGTTATCACCTTTTCATTTTTGGAAAGGCCTTCTGCCTCAATAGTTTCACAAGTTTGTCTGAAATATTTTAAAGCTGTTTTCATATTGATTCTCCTGTCATTAATTTAATGAGGCCCAGTCAAGAATGACCTTGCCACACTTGCCGCTATTCATAGCTTCGAAACCTTTTTCATATTCTGTGACATCCATACGATGAGTTATGATTTTGGAAATATCGAGTCCGCCCTGAAGCATAGCGGACATCTTGTACCAGGTTTCATGCATTTCTCTGCCATATATGCCTTTGATGATGAGTCCGTTGAAAATAACCTTGGACCAATCTATCTTACTGTCACTTTTCAAAAGTCCCAAAAGTGCAATTTTGCCACCAGGAATCATATGGTCAATCATTGTGCCCAGAGCAATCTCACTGCCTGACATCTCCAAACCAACATCAAAGCCCTCTTTGATTGATAGCTCATTCATTATCTCTTTTAGGTCTTGCTTTGCCGTGTTGACAGTGTGATTGATGCCAAGCTCGCGAGCAAGCTCAAGGCGCTCGTCTTTTATATCGGTTATGACAACTCTGCGCGCACCCACATGCTTGCACACTGCCGCAGCCATAATACCTATGGGACCTGCACCTGTGACAAGGACATCTTCGCCCGTGAGTTCAAATGACAATGCCGTGTGTACTGCGTTGCCGAAGGGGTCGAAAATTGCATACATTTCCTCAGATATGCCTTTTTCACAGCGGCGCACATTTTGCTGAGGAATGACAAGATACTGGGCAAAAGCGCCATCACGGTTTACACCCACACCAATGGTTTCTTTGCACAGATGACCATGCCCCGCGAGGCAATTGCGGCATTTGCCGCACACAATGTGCCCCTCGCCCGAAACTATGTCACCTATGCTCCAATTATGTACATTTGCGCCCGTTTCGACTATCTCGCCAACATATTCGTGCCCTATAACCCTTGGTGTCTGAATAGTTTTCTGTGACCATTCATCCCAGTTGTATATGTGAAGGTCAGTGCCGCAGATGGCTGTTTTTCGGATTTTGATTTTTACATCATCGGGCCCTGTGATGGGTTCTGCGACCTCTTCCATCCACAAGCCTTTTGAAGGATATTTTTTTACAAGAGCTTTCATTTTTTCACCTGATTTCATTTAATGTTTTCAACCGTTTGTTCAATAAGCTTAATAAAGCTTTGTACCATAGAGGAGAGCTTTCTTTCTTCATTCAACAAATAGCCAATAATATAGCATTCACTGCTTTCAAAAGGCACGCTGACAATATCACCCCTGTTGAGCGCAGACGGCATGATTCCTGTGCCGACTGTGTAGGCATCGGTAACCAAGAGCACATTCATCAAGGTAGCTCTGTCACTTATTTCGATGTGCTTATCTGCATAGGAAGCGTCCATCAACTCTTCAGTAAAAAACGAGCTGTTGTGTTCACCCTGTTCATACGAAACATATGGAAAATCCTTTAACTGAGAACTGTTGATACTCTCAGACTTTGCCAGAGGATGCTCCTTTCTGAAAAAAATATGGGGTGTAGCCTTAAGAAGCGGTGTGAAAGTCAGGTGCTTTTTGCCGATATAACGCTTCATTATTTCATAATCGCCGTCTTTGATGGCTATTATTCCAATATCACTATAGGCAGTTTCCACATCCTGAATCACATTGTAGGTTTCTATCTCCCTTATCGAGAATTTATAGCTGTTGTCACTGTTTTCTTCAATGAATTTTGCAAAAATATCTGCAATGAAATCATAATGCTGAGTAGCTATATGGAGCTTACAATTTATATCGGGCATGCAATATCTCTTCAAAGCAAAATCGCTGCTTTCGCAAATCTGCTTTGCATATCTGACAAACTCCGCACCATCATCAGTAAGATAGACTCCATTAGCACCACGCTCAAAAATCTTGATGTCAAGCTCATGTTCCAAAGATTTGACACTGACCGACAGCGAGGACTGCGCTATAAAAAGCTGCTTTGCCGCCTCACTGAACGAACCTGTTTTGGCTATTTCGAGCACATATCTGCATTGTTGAATAGTCATATTCTCCCCTCCAATTATCACTAACTATTATAAGTCAAAAAATCGAGCTTAGCAAATATATATATTCTATGGTTACCGTTCATAAAAACTGATATCAAAAAAGGCTGCAAAAAATCATAAGATTTTCTGCAGCCGCAATTTATTCTTCAAGCATTTTTCGTATTGCTTTTTTTCTAATAATCATGTAATAAACAAAGTGCATACATATAACAACGAGCCACGATACAGGCCAACACAAAAACAAAGTGTATCCCGAACGAGCAAGAGGCAACACAAATATAATCCAAAGTATTCGCAAGCCGCAAGCACCAATGAGAGAGTTGATGGCCGTTATTACAGAATAACCAAGACCTCTGAGTGCACCTCCCATAACCTCCATCGCTCCGCAGATAAAATATGGCAGACCTGTCACCATCATTCTGATTTTTGCAAACTCAATGGCTTCAGAAGAGTCGGTTATATATATGCTTAGAAGCGGATTGGCAAAAACCACCGTCATAAGACCCAAGCCAAAGCCCACTACCATGACACACAATATAGGTACATATATTGATTTATTAAGTCGTTTTTCATCTTTGGCACCATAGTTCTGACTTACTGCCGTCATAGTAGCCTGGTAAAACGCATTCATGGCAGTGTATACAAAGCCTTCAATGTTAGACGCCGCCGCACTTCCTGCTATGGCAGCTGTCCCAAACGAGTTGACAGCCGACTGAATAACAGAATTGGAAAGCGAAAAAACTGAGCTCTGCAATGCCGCAGGAACACCAATTCTTAAAATTTCTGAAAGCTCTTCTTTATAGAATCTGAGCTTTTTGAAAACAAGCTTGTATGCTCGTTCCGATTTGGTGAGAGTATAGATAATTATGCCAGCAGAAAGGTAATTGGCAAAGGCAGTGGAAATGGCAACACCTGCAACACCCAAGTGAAACACAATTACAAGAATGAGATTTAACACTACATTTACCACGCCTGTGGCAGCAAGGATATACAAAGGACGCTTTGTGTCACCTACTGCACGAAGAATAGATGCAGCAAAGTTATATAAAAGAGATGCAGGCACACCAAGAAAATAGATGCGCATATAAAGCACAGCACCGTCAAGCACTTCGCCTTGGGGAGTACCCATGAGCCTGAGAAGAGGTGCCGAGAGAACTACACCAAGAAAACAGGCAACTACACCCGCAATAGAACCAAGAAGCATAGAGGTGTGAACTGCGCGGTGGACGCCTTGGGAATTTTTGGCA
>JAFYUA010000213.1 GCA_017549745.1 Clostridia bacterium
AATGGGCAGCTACGACGGAGCGCTTGTAGCCATGAATCCGCAAACGGGTGAGATTCTGGCTATGGTGTCCAAGCCTGATTTTAATCCAAACCCAGGAAAATTCAGCCTTGAAGACTTAGAGGACACTGCCCTGTTTTCCCGCGCTATACAGATGACCTATCCGCCAGGCTCCACCTACAAAATCATCACTGCAGCTGCAGCTATTGCCAACGGGCTCGAAGAGGAAACCTATGACGATACAAACGGAAAATTTGTGATAAAATCAGCAGACGGAAATGAAGAAAACGACTTCAGTTGTCAGAATGTGAACCGAAAGGCATATGGTCTCACTGACCTCGAAAGCGGATTTAAGGTGTCGAGCAATGTGTATTTCTGTCACCTTGGAGTGACTCTGGGCACAAAGGAGCTGCAAGCAGTTGCCAAAAGCTTTTTGCTTGGGCGCGACCTTACAAAAGAGCCCGGATTTGACCTCTCGGTTGCAAAAAGCACCTTTCAGACGGGCTCAATGACCGAAGCAGAACGCGCCATAGCATCCATCGGTCAGGGGCAGACGGAGATGACTCCGCTTCACATGGCACTCGTGGCATCGGCTATAGCCAATGACGGCGTGATGCCAAGGGCACACCTTGTGTCCAGAGTAGGTGCTGACAACAAGCTCACCCAGACAAATGCGGGAGTGCGCATTGTGGAGTCAGATATCGCCCGAAAAATTAAAGATATGATGCTCAGTGTGGTGGAAAGCGGCACGGGTACTGCCGCCCGCATAAATGGAATCAAGGTATGCGGCAAACCGGCACCAGTGAAAATTCACTCACCGCCAAGGGCGGCAAGGACTCAGGAAAGACTCATGCCCTGTTTGTGGGCTTTGCGCCATATGACGACCCTCAGATTGCGGTGAGCGTGGTGCTCGAGCATGCAGGCTTTGGCGGAACCTATGCGGCGCCCATAGCGCGAAATGTGATGCAAAAATATCTAAGTTCTATTGGCTATTAATAAAATCGTCTCCGATTGAATATGATTAATCGGAGGCGATTTTTTTGGTAAAGGCATCGGATTTTAAAAATAAAGAAGTTATCAATCTTGCAAACAATGAAAAAATGGGTTTTGTGTCTGATTTTGAAATATGCACCACAAATGGCGAAATATCGGCAATAATCGTGCCTGAAAAAAACAAAATTTTCATTTCATCAAAAAATTCAGGCACAAGGATTCCATGGGGAAACATATCCGGAATTGGTGAAGATATCATTCTTGTGAATATGCGGCCTGATGTATGATTTAAGCTTTAGCGCAAATACTAAAGTCGGAAAGGAATGATAGCCATGAGTATGAAAAGTCTTATCGGTGCTGCAGCAGCGGGTGCAGTTGTGGGCGCGGTTGCAGGCATGATGCTCGACCCAATAAGTGACAAGCAGCACAAAAAAATTCAGCGTTGTGCCAATAATATGTTTAAAACAATCGGCACAATTATGGACGATTTGATTGGAATGTAACTTTAGTTTCAAAAGGCATTGAGCGTTTGGCTCAATGCCTTTTGAATGTTAAAAGAGATTCCCGGGCGCTTAGATGTCCTGAGAATCTCTCATAATTATAATTCCATTTGTTTTCCCAAAAACATTGATGCCGCACCTGCAAGCTTTACTTCCACATCGGTCATGCGGGCATCGTCGCTTTCTTTCATGATAACAACATTGCCAATGGTGTCACCCTCTGCTATGATTGGCGAAACCACGCCGAGAGTGTATTTGTCACTTTGGTCGGTGAGCTTGAGTTTTTTGCCGTCGGTGCAGATGAATGCCGTCTTTTCCTGCATAATTTTTTCCATATCGGAGCTCAGCGGTTTTTCCACAAGCTCTTTTTTGGGTGCTCCTGCTGTGGCTATGATGGAGTCTTTGTCAGTAATGCAAACGGGCATGCCCGAAGTTTTGTAGAGCGATTCGGCATATTTGGAGGCAAACTCGCTTAGCTCACCTATGGGTGAATATTTTTTAAAAATAACTCCGCCCTCTCTGTCGGTAAAGATTTCAAGCGGGTCTCCTTCGCGGATTCTCATTGTTCTGCGGATTTCTTTCGGGATTACTACGCGGCCAAGATCGTCTATTCTTCTAACAATTCCTGTTGCTTTCATTATATTAATCTCCTTGCATTTGTTTTACACTGCTATTTTGTGCATACAAGGAATTTTTATGTAAGGAAAAAGGTGGGATTTACTTTTTGTTACATATATGATATAATTATTAAATAAATCTCAGAGGTGAGTAACATGAATGTCAAAGGTGAAACTCTTTTTTGGAAGAAGAAGGAATTTATATCTTTTATATTGAGTATTCTTGTTTTGTTCATACATTCATATTTTGCGCAGGATATTGTAAGCAGCAGCTTTATATCTATGCTCAATCACAAAACCTCTTATTTTTTCTCGCGCTCTATTACACAATTTGCAGTTCCTATGTTCTTTATGTTATCAGGAATAACTTTTTTTAAAGAATATGATAACAAAAAATATTTTAATAAAATCAAATCCAGAATACACACTCTGGTTATACCCTATTTACTGTGGAACACAGTGTGGATGATTTGGGAAATTTTGGGTTCATACTTATTTTCTGCATCGGGCGAGATGTATCCACTGACTTTGGCAATCATATTAAAAGGTATTTTATTCTATGGCTGCAACACTCCGTTTTGGTTTATATTCGATATAATTGTATTTTCATTTGCAGCTCCTGTGATATTTTTAATTGTCAGAAACAAATACATTGGTATAGCATCTATTTTTCTTTTGTCGATAGTATCTTTGTTTGGAATCCACATACCATCGGATTTGTTCTATTATCCCATGTCAATTGTTTTTTACCTCTCTGGAGCTATTATCGGATATCATTTCTTCGATTATGCTTCGCGCAAATCATCAAAGCCCATGCAAATTGCTTCTATCGCATTGATTTCGGCATATATACTTGCCAAAAATATCGTACCTCAGCAGTTACATATAAGCAATTATTTGATTGAAACTATCACATATACCATTGCTGCATTTGCTCTTTGGAGCATTGTGGATATATTCATTGAACAAATTAAGCCAAGGGCAATCTATCGCCGTTCTTTTGCCATTTATGCTATGCACCTTAATGTGGCAATAATTATACTTAAAATATTATCTTTTTGCATGCCTCAAAACGAGTGGCTTGAAATTCCCAAATTCATAATTATGGTTGTTTTTACGCTTGTAATCATCAATTATGTATGTGCTTTTGGTGAAAAATATCTCCCGAAAACATATAGCATATTTATGGGCAATCGAATAAAAACAAGACGATAACGAACGCTCTTGAAAAACAAGACTTTTTATGATAGAATATAAAAAATGCTAATCAGAGGTGCAATAACATGAGTAAAGAAAAGTTTATTGAAATATATAACGCTCACATAAAAAGAGAAGGTGCCGACAAGCTCCTGGACTATCTGACAAACGGGTGCGACTTTTTCACCGCGCCTGCGAGCGCCAGATTTCACTCAAGCTATGCGGGCGGACTTTGCGCTCACAGCATCAATGTGTATGAATGCTTGAAGGACTATATGGCAAGAGAGCGCGTGACAAATAAATATAAGCTCACCGCAAGTGATGAGACCATTGCCATTGTATCACTGCTTCATGACCTTTGCAAAATCAACACCTACAAGCCATCTACCAGAAATGTGAAGGATTCATCAGGTGTGTGGCATCAGGTGCCGTCGTTTTCGTATGATGACAAGCTCCCCTACGGTCACGGCGAAAAATCGGTGTACATAATATCGGGATATATGAAGCTCACGCGTGAAGAAGCCTTTGCCATAAGATATCACATGGGTTTCT
>JAFYUA010000214.1 GCA_017549745.1 Clostridia bacterium
ACCCATGCCGAGGCGGTTTTTGAGCCTGTCCATAAATGTGGGCAGATCCTTTGGAGGGCGGTCGGCAGTGGTGATGATGATTTTGTTGTTTTGATAAAGCTCATTGAAGGTGTTGAAAAATTCTTCCTGTGTGGCTTCTTTGTCACCAATGAACTGAATATCATCGACCATTAAAATATCAACAGTGCGATATTTATCTCTGAAAGCCTGCATATTATCTGTGCGGATGGAGTTTACCACATCAATTGTGAATTGCTCACTCGACACATAAAGAATTTTTTTGTTGATGTCATTTTTGAGCACATAGTTGCCTATGGCATGCATCAGGTGAGTTTTGCCAAGGCCTACTCCTCCATAGAGAAAAAGGGGATTACATTCCTTTGCTCTTCCCTCTGCAATTGCAAAGCTTGTGGCATGGGCAAGCTGATTGGATTTGCCTATAACGAAGCTGTCGAAGGTATAGAGGGGGTTGAGATTGGTTTTAACTTTTATTTTTTCCACTTCTCTTTCGGTAAGGTCAGTGGCAACTTTTATTTCAAGCTCTATGTCTCTATCGGTGATAAATTTGAGAGCATTTTTGATGAGATTGGTGTATCTCAAGTTTATCATTTCTTTGTTGTATTCATAAGGCACTCTTATTTTGAGAGTGTTTTCGCTTAGTTCTAAAGGAATAATTGTTTCAATCCATGTGTTATAGCTCACCATCATCTGTGAAAATTCAGGCTTTATAATTTCAAGCACTTGTTTCCAAATTTCTATAATATTTTCCATAGATTTTTTCCTTTCGTAAAATTACTATATTTTTTCATACTATACATTATAACACAAAAAAAATAACTTTTCAAGCTTTTTTATTAAAAGATGAAAAGTTATAAATAAAACACTATAAAGCCGTCAGAGGGCGTTTTTTGCTTTAAAATCAAATTTCTATGTTTTTCAAAGCATTGAGTGCTCTTTCGGCAAGATATGCATTTTTTTCTTTTTTCTTTCTTATTTTTTTATCACAGGGAGTGATTATGCCAAAGGTCACATTCATGGGTTGAAAATGTCTGATGCTTTCATCGCTGATGTAGTGACAAAGTGCACCTGTTGCAGTTTCGCGCGGAAAAATAACAGGTTTTTTATTTTCAATGAGCCTTGCCATGTTGATGCCTGCCACCATTCCTGATGAAGCTGATTCGATGTAACCCTCAACTCCTGTTATCTGACCTGCAAAAAATATTTTTTCGTTTTTGCGTGTCTGATATGATGAATTTAAAAGGCACGGTGAATTTATAAATGTGTTGCGGTGCATAACACCATAGCGCACAAATTCGGCATTTTCAAGACCGGGTATCATGGAAAATACTCTTTTTTGCTCACCAAATTTGAGATGAGTCTGAAATCCTACTATATTATATAGTGTGCCGTCTTTGTTGTCCATGCGAAGCTGAACGGCGGCATATGGGATTTCGCCAGAACCTGGCATTTCAAGACCCACAGGCTTGAGTGGTCCAAAAAGGAGAGTGTCTTTGCCCCTCTTTGCCATTGTTTCCACAGGCATGCAACCCTCAAACACAACCCCCTCATCGGCACCATGAAGCTCGGCAAGCTCGGCAGCTACAAGCTCATTATAGAATGCCTCATATTCTTTTTTGTTCATGGGGCAGTTTATATAGTCGGCATCACCTTTGTCATAGCGCGCTTTTTTGTAGGCTTTGGTCATGTCGATGCTTTCAAAGGTGACAATGGGTGCGGCAGCGTCAAAAAAGTGAAGATAACCCTCATCGCCAAAAAACTCTCTGATGCTTTCATAGAGCTTACCGCCTGTAAGCGGACCTGATGCTATGATGGTGTATTCATCTTCGTCGATTGTTTCAACCTCTTGGGTCACCACTTCAATGAAAGGATTTTCCATGATTTTGCGTGTGACTTCTTTTGAAAATTCTTCTCTGTCAACGGCGAGTGCTCCGCCTGCAGGCACTCTGGTTTTGTTGGCACATTCCATAATCAGGGAAGAACAGCGGCGCATTTCTTCTTTTAATAATCCCACCGCGTTTTCCACATTTGCCGCACGCAAAGAATTACTGCACACAAGCTCTGCAAAATCGGGAGAGGAGTGGGCAGGGGAATATTTTGAAGGCTTCATTTCATAAAGCTTTACATGTATGTTTCTTTTGGCAAGCTGCCAGGCTGCTTCGCAGCCTGCAAGACCTGCACCTATAATTTTTACTTGTGTCATTATTTTTTCCTGCTATCTTTATTTTCTGAACATATGGGGCAATACTTTTTGTTGCCGCGGGTAAGCTTTTCATACATCATAGCACCGCAATCAGGGCATGTTTCGTTGGTGGGTCTGTCCCACGAGGTGAAGCTGCAATCGGGGTAGCCTGTGCAACCAAAAAAGATTTTGCCCTTTTTGGACTTTTTCTCGATGATTTCTTTGCCGCAATCAGGGCATTTCACGCCCACTTCCTTAACTATGGGCTTGGCATTTCGGCATTTGGGAAATGACGGGCAGGCAAGGAATTTGCCGAATCTGCCGTGTTTATACACCATCATTGCGCCGCATTTTTCGCACACAACATCGGATTCTTCGTCTTTTATTTCGATGTCGCCTATTTTTTCTTCGGCTTCGGCCACAGTCTTTATGAACGGGTCATAGAATTCGCCGATGATGCTTCTCCAATCCTCATTGCCTTCTTCAATTTTATCGAGGTTTTCTTCCATGTTGGCAGTGAAGGCTACATCAACGATGTTTTCAAAATGCTCACTCATGAGAGAATTGACAATCATGCCAAGCTCTGTGGGCACGAGGTTTTTCTTGTTTCTTACCACATAGCCTCTGTTGATTATGGTGGTGATGGTGGGTGCATATGTGCTTGGTCTGCCGATGCCCTTTTCTTCAAGAGTTTTGACAAGTGAAGCTTAGGTGTATCTTTGGGGAGGCTGAGTGAAGTGCTGATTTGATTCGATTGCACTCGAGGCAAGCTCTTCGCCCTCCTCCAAGGGGATTATTTTTGAAATTTTTTCTTCATCGGTGTCTTTGCTTTCGGTGTAAAGAAGCGTAAATCCATCAAAAGCCACACTCTGACCTGATGCTTTGAAATTGTATTTGCCTGCATCAATGTTTGCACTCATCACATCATATGACGCGTCGGTCATCTGACATGCCACAAAGCGTTCCCATATGAGCTTGTAGATTTTGAACTGGTCGGGAGTGAGAGAATCCTTCACCGATTCGGGCGAAAGTTCTGTGTATGACGGGCGGATTGCTTCGTGAGCATCCTGAGCGCTCTTTTTGGTTTTGTATATTTTGGGTGATTTCGGCAGATATTTTTCGCCGTATTGTGCACCGATGTAGGCTCTTGCCTCGGCTACGGCATCGTCTGAGAGTCTTAAAGAGTCAGTTCTCATGTAGGTGATAAGACCAATGTGACCCTTGCCTTTTATGTTGATGCCTTCATAGAGCTGCTGAGCTGCCTGCATGGTGCGCGCAGTGGTAAAGCCAAGCTTTCTGCCTGCTTCCTGCTGGAGTGAGCTTGTGATGAAAGGTGGTGGCGAAGCTTTTTTCTTTTTGCTTTGCTTCACGCTTGTAACTATGAACTTTTCGTTTTGGAGTGCATCGGTTATTTCTTTGGCACCCGCTTCATTTGAAAGCTCCGTCTTTTTGCCGCCTATGCCATGGAATCTGGCGGTGATTTTCTTTTTGCCTTTGAGAAGCTGAGCGTCGATTGTCCAGTATTCTGTCTCGGTGAAAGAGTTGATTTCGTTTTCTCTGTCACAGATGAGCTTTGTGGCAACAGATTGCACTCTTCCTGCGCTGAGACCTTTTTTTACCTTTTTCCAAAGCAGGGGACTTATCTTGTAGCCCACAATTCGGTCAAGCACTCTGCGCGCCTGCTGAGCATCAACAAGGTTTTCGTCAATTTCGCGGGGCTCTTTGATGGCTGCGCTCACAGCTTTTTTGGTTATTTCATTAAAGGTGATGCGGCATTTTGAATGAATGTCGATTCCCAACACATTTGCAAGATGCCAGCTTATTGCCTCTCCTTCGCGGTCAGGGTCAGTTGCGAGATATATTTTCGATGCATTTTTGGCATCTTTTTTGAGGCTTTTGACAAGGTCACCCTTACCTCTTATGGTGATGTAGCGGGGTTCAAAATTGTTTTCCACATCAATTGCAAGCTGACTTTTGGGAAGGTCTATGACATGTCCCATACTGGCAACAACATTGTACCCTTTGCCGAGATATTTTTTGATGGTTGTTGCTTTTGATGGTGACTCAACAATAACTAACTTTTCAGACATAATTTCCTCCGTTTATTTTAATACCGGTGTATAAAGGTCGGCACCTGTTTTTTTGATAAGGTCTTTTACTTCCATTATGAGAAGTATTGAATTGAGCTGGGAAAGTGAAAGAGCGGTTTTGTAGCATATTTCATCAATTGAAAGAGCTTTTTCGCTCAAAGCTTCAAGCACAAGACATTCTTTGGGGTCATCGGTCAGGGGTGAGTTTTCATTTGTGCTTTCCTGAGGCGCAGATATATGGTAGTATTCACACACATCATTTGCACCTGTGATGGCTATGGCACCGCTTTTTATGAGCTCATTGGTACCGCCTGATAGCTTTGAGGTGATATTTCCCGGCACTGCAAACAAATCTCTGCCAAGTGCTCTTGCATCGGCTGCGGTGATGAGCGAGCCGCTTTTGGAGTTGGCTTCAGTCACAACGGTGGAGCGCGAAAGTGATGCAATGATTTTGTTTCTTTCAGGAAAAGAAAATCTTTCGGGCATACTCCCTGGCAAATATTCACTGATTATCATTCCGTTTTGGCAAATGCGCTCATAAAGCTCAAAGTTGCCTTTGGGATAAATCACATCTACTCCGCAGCCGAGCACCGCCACAGTGTAGCCGCCTGCATCGAGGCAGGCTCTGTGGGCAATGGAGTCAATGCCGTCGGCCATGCCACTCACCACTGCAAGACCTGCACGGCTCACAGAGCGCGCTATCTCATAGGTGATGTCCTTGCCGTAGCTTCCGGGTGTGCGCGAGCCTACAATGGAGATGCACTCATCTTTGCAAAGCTTTCGCACCTTGCCCTTGCAATATAGCACCGATGGAAAGTTCCTTAGCTCACATGCCCCCTCGGGGAAAAGGTCCATGTCACGGGTGAGCACTGTGATTCCTTTTGCAGCAAGCTTTTTTTCATAATCCAAGGCGGGCGCGGGGTCTTTTTGACAGAGCCTTTCAATGTCATCAGCTTTGAGAAAGGAAAGCTTTTCATAATCTTCCCTTTGCGCAGCAAAAATATTATCTATATTTCCAAAACATTCATGGAGCTTTAGCAGCTTTGACTTGGTGAGAGCGCAAAAGTAGCTCAGCCAAAGCCATTTTGTGCATGCCGATGTGTCTTTCATTGTCATACCTCCAAAAAATACATTATTAACAGTACAACAATTTTTTTGTTTTGTAAAGGGGTAATTTTAAATTTTTTTCTTCTAAATATATATGAAAGCATCATCAAAACTTATGTTTTAGTAAATTTGCACATAATTTTTTGTATATTTTTGTTATATAAAGCATCTAATTAAAAGAGGAAAATGTGAATATTTAACGAAATAATAAGGTAATAGCTTTTTTGTCTTTATATGACAATAAATATATAAAGCCATTACTATTTAAAAGGAGGATGTATTAATTATGGCTGCTACAAAGGACATCAGAAATGTGTGCCTCATTTCACACGGAAATGCGGGTAAGACTTCATTGGTAGAGGCAATGCTCTATAACGGTAAGCTTATAGACAGATTCGGAAGAATAGAAGACGGTAACACCGTTTCGGACT
>JAFYUA010000026.1 GCA_017549745.1 Clostridia bacterium
CCAGTTTTCCGCAACTGTGAGAGAAGCAAGTATGATACAATCGCTAACTATGGATTTGATATCTGACTGGTCATTGCTTTTGGAAGCAACCAATTGTGAAAATTTGTTTTTGACTGCGGTGGGTCTTGCAGCAAATGCAGCCGAATCAATTTCAAGGACTTCGGCATAGCTATTTACTGTGTCATCAATATTTGCACTATCGCCAAGCAATATGAAACCGGTGACCGCCTTGGCGCTGTTGTTTATATTAAGCGGTGTCTTTGACTGGTGACGCGACATTTCATAATACAAAAGATTAGTAGCTCTTTCGAGATTGGCAGAGATTATTTTATTGTCTGTATCCAAGCCGAGATATGCTGCGTTTGATGCGGCATATAATTCAAAATCTTCAACATCATTGATGGCATATGCATCTGAGCAAATACTCTTTGTGGTGTCTGAAAGAATATTGTGAACATAGCTTGTGAGCTTGTGATGCTCATTTTTGGTGTCTACATATATGTAGCATGTTCCGCTTTTGATTTCAGCGGGGAGAAGTATGTCTAAATCAACCTGTTTGTCATTGGGCATTTCATAAACCCAGGCAAAGTCTGGGCAATTGTCTGCCGACAAACTTGCGTCACTGTCAGAGACAGTAACGGTAATTAATTTGTCAGTAATTCCCGAAGCATCCCACTTTAAATCAAGAGATAGATTTTCTGTGTCAAATTGCACTTGAGGCACAGATGCAGCTATCACCTGAAGTGATGTTAAGGCGATAATCAGAAGTACTGCAAGAACTGTTTTTTTCAACATAATCATTAATCCTTCCTTTCATATTTTGTTTATTTTATAAGTAAAAAGGGTTTGTAACCCCCGATACGAGGCAGAGTGATTTTCGTCTTTCCGTCTTTGGTTTCATGACACACTTCAAGCTGGTCAGGAAGAGAAACAACCTTGGTATATTCACCTTCAACAACAATCTCAGTGCCTGCTTCTATAGTGCAATGCTCTTTCACCACACCAATTTTGCCGTGATATTCAGGATATGTGGCTTTGATGTGCAACACATCGCCTTTTTCGCCGTGCATAAGCGAAACTCTGGATGTTATTGGAAGAGCATCGCCATCGATTATTCGATGCGGCAATAAAGTGTCAATAATTTCTTCTATAAGTTTTTTGTGAAAATCGGTTCCGTGTTCAAAATATGCCTTGAAAATATTGAAGCATATGTGTGCGTGATTATCTTTAACTGCAACTGTGCTGAAGCCCTGACAATCTTTGTGGGGTATGTAGGCATAGGCATGCAATCCATCATAATGGCGATTGAAATACGGTTCTATGTATTCTACAGTACCAAATTGGCTTTTCATTTTTATTCCGTTGCAGTATTGCGCTCTTATATTTTCACCATACCTATAGAAGCCATCGCTGTTTGTGTCGTCTGCGAACTCGGAGATGTAGTCCCAAGCCTTACCTTTTCTTATGCTTTTGCCCGTTGATAATATGCTTCCTTCAAAGGCTTCGAGCTTTTGGTTGAGGGTGTCTGTGATTTGTATGTTGTCAGGCAATACAAGGAGCTTATAGGCGTCAAGTTCCATATCTTCATTTACTATATCATACGAAATCTTGAGCTCCGAAAGCAATCTTGCAGCACCCATATCCGACGCAGTTACATGATTTTCAAAGTTTTTGTAATTAACCTTATTTCTGAGAAGTGCAGTTTCAACCACAGGTTTGGTATTATCTGTCCATGGTTCAAGAGATTTGACATATGCGAATATATCGGTTACTTTCTCATACAATTCCTTATCCAGTCCATATCTGGGATGCAGATGGTCTCCAACGCATGGAGCGTAACCATACAAAAGTGCATCGTACACATCATTTTCAATTGCAGCTTCCGATTTGACTCCTGCCATATCGCCCCATGTGCTGATAAATCTGCCAAACATATAGACAACATCATCATTGAATTTGCGATAATATGGATTTACTGCCGGAGCAAAATCATATCCCCATATGGGGTCTGTAACCAGACACTCGACCTCTATATGGCTCTCATGCCAATGCAGTTCTTCGTGAGGATGACCATTGAACATGAGTCTTTTGTCTTTGGGGACTATGTCTCTTATTTCCTGAAAAACCTCTTTTAATGTGTCATAGGCAAATGACATAACCTGGTCGTCGTCATTTATATCAATGTTTCTTTCGTTCATTTTCTTAATGCACGAGGGACAATAGCATTTTTTTGGCTTCATGCAGTCACAAAAAATGCCATCAGGTTCTTTTTCGAGAATTTCCTGTATTTCTTCAAGCAGATATTTTCTGTAGCCGCTATTGAAACAAGGAGTGCGGAAATAATTATCAAGAATTCTGTCATCATCTCTGTACACAGTGCCGTCCTTATTTATTGTCATAAATTCGGGATGTGCAATCATAAGCTGATGATTAATTCCACCATTTAAATATGCAGTCACACCAATGCCAAGCTTGTGACACTCTTTGATTACATCGCCAAGTAAATCGCCTTTCATAGATGGGTATGCAGTCCCTATCTTGGTAGGATAATAAGAAAATCCGATATTGCAGCGTGCGCACATGTTTATGTAGTCCACATTGGCATCTGCAAACTGCTTTGCCAGCGTGCTTGCCGAAAAGCCGGCACCGAAATCATCTATGCCCGGCATCGTATGAAAATCAATATGTACCATTCTTTTAATTCTGTTCATAATCTTTCCCTTTTTCCTAATTTTAATTGACAATAAAATCGTCTCATGCTATAATTCATTATATATTATTTCAAAAACACATTCAATGGTTATAATTGGTGTTTTACTGTTCAAAATCGATTATTTAAGGTGGTTTTATGATTAACATAATTAACATCAACTGGTACGGCAGACAAACCGTGCGCAAAGAATGGATATCTACCGACTGTATCACAAACAAGCTATATTATATACATAGCGGTTCCTGTCATTACGTAGAAAATGGTCAAAAAATGGAGCTTGATAAGAATTGTTTGTATCTTATTCCTGCATCAACATCTTTCCAGCCATATAGTGAC
>JAFYUA010000215.1 GCA_017549745.1 Clostridia bacterium
AACTGTCTCACAGTAGGCTCAGTTATGCGCCCTGTTACTGACCGTCACAACATTTCAAGAGCCAAGCTTGCATATCTTATCGATGCAACCGCTGCTCCCGTGTGCATGATAGCTCCCATTTCTTCATGGGCTGCTGCAGTGTCATCATATGCTCCCGAGGGTCAGGGTCTTTCACTCTTCATTCAGGCAATTCCCTATAACTTCTATTCACTTCTCACATTTGTGTTCATCATCGCCATCACTTTAATGAAATTCGACTATGGCCCGATGAGAAAGCATGAGCTCAACGCTCTTAAGGGTGACCTTTTCAGTGGCGGTGAAATAGAAACTCAGGAAGAAGAAAAGGTTTCAGCCAAAGGTAAGGTTATCGACCTTCTTCTCCCCATCATCGTTCTCATCTTAGTTTGTGTATTTGCTCTCATTTATGTTGGCGGATATTTCTCAGGTGCAAGCTTTGTTGATGCATTTGGTGACACCGATGCCACAGTTGGTCTTCCCTGGGGCGGCATCATTGTTTTGGTGCTCACAGTTATCTACATGCTTTGCAGAAGAACAGTTACATTTAAAGAAGCTATGGATTGTATCCCCAAGGGCTTCAATGCAATGGTACCCGCTATCCTCATTCTCACTCTTGCCACAGCCCTCAAAAATATGACAGGTCTCCTTGGCTCCGATGTTTTTGTAGAAAACGCAATGGCAAATGCTCAGTCACTTCAGAACTTCCTCCCTGCAATCATCTTCCTTGTTGCAGTAGGTATTTCTTTTGCCACAGGTACCTCATGGGGCACCTTCGGTATCCTCATTCCCATCGTTGTGGGCATATTCCCCGAAGGCAACGAACTTCTCATCATCGGCATGTCTGCTTGCCTTGCAGGCTCAGTGTGCGGTGACCACTGCTCGCCCATCTCCGACACCACCATCATGTCGTCGGCTGGTTCTCAGTCCAACCACATCAACCATGTTGCAACTCAGCTTCCCTATGCAATCACAGTTGCTGTAGTTTCCTTTGTGGCATACATAATCGCAGGCTTTGTTCAGAACTGGATGATTGTTCTTCCAATCTCTGCAGTTCTCATGATTGCAGTGCTTTTTGTAATCAAAGCTATGACCAAAGATAAAGCTGCTGAGTAAATTTTACTTAAAACATTCACAGACTGTTTCGCTTAATTGGCGAAACAGTCTGTTTTTTTGTGTAATGACTTGAAATATTGTTTATTTATGTTATAATTAATGTTTGAGATATTCATATATTATTATAGAATACTGAAAGGTTAGGACATAGATTATGAAGCTTTGCTCTATATGTAACAAAAATCCGGCAGTTGTTTTTGTAAGCAAGTCTGACGGCAAAAAGATGGTAAACGAGGGCTATTGTTTGCCCTGCGCCATAAATTCGGGCATCACTCCCATAGGTCAGCTTGCGGAGCAGTTTGCCATAGACCCCGAAGAACTCAAGCAGATGGTTGACAACATGACCGATATGCTTGAAAGCGGCGACATGCACGATGCCTTTGCCGATATCTTCGGTGCAGGCAACATAATGGAGCCTGGTGCCGATGATGCAGAGGGCGAGACCCGCATTCCCATAAATGACCCCAAGGCAAAAAGCTCCATGAAAAAAGAGCAGAAAAAGAAAAAATGCCTTGCAAACTTTGGCATCAACCTCACCCAGAAGGCCAAAAATTCTTTGCTCGACCGTGTGGTTGGCAGAGAGCGCGAGATTGACCGTGCCATTCAGATTCTCAACCGCCGTGCCAAAAACAATCCTGTTTTACTCGGTGCTCCCGGCGTGGGCAAAACTGCAATTGCCGAGGGCATAGCCCAGCGCATAGCTGCAGGTGATGTGCCCGAAAAGCTCAGCGGAGCAGAGGTGTATTTGCTTGACATGGCAAACATCGTTGCAGGCACTCAATATAGAGGTCAGTTTGAAAGCCGTCTCAAAAACATAGTGGAAGAAGCTAAGCGTGACAATGTTATTCTCGTCATAGACGAAATCCATTCCATCGTAAAAGCAGGCGATGCCGACGGTGCCATGAATGCTGCCAACATTTTAAAACCTGCCCTCTCCAAAGGCGAGATTCAGGTGATTGGTGCCACCACAGCTGAGGAATACCGCAAATTCATCGAAAAAGATGCCGCCCTTGAGCGTCGTTTTCAGCCTGTTATGATAGAAGAGCCCTCGGCAGAAGAAACCATAGAAATCATCAAGGGCACCAAGGATTATTATGAGGACTATCACAATGTCACCATAGATGACAGCATCATTTGTGAAGCGGTATCTCTTTCGGGCAGATATATAAATGACCGCTTCTTTCCCGACAAGGCGATTGATGTAATCGACGAAGCTGCCTCAAAACTCAATATAGACAATCCATATTCAAAAGGCATTGTTAAGCTAAAAGGTGATATAGGCGCGGTTGATGCCAAGCTCGAAGCTCTTGAAGCTGACACCGAAAACATAGAATATGAGCGCATTGCTCAGCTTAAAAGTGACAAATGCCGCATGCAGGGTGAGCTTGACACACTTCGTCAGAGCCAGAAAAGCACCCGACTCACCACCGCGGA
>JAFYUA010000216.1 GCA_017549745.1 Clostridia bacterium
CATAGTTAAAATCATACATACTATATTGTATACTTAATCCATAAAAATGTCAAGTGATTAGGGGTGATTTTACAAAAAAACTAAGTGTTTAAAATACCGAGTGCTGACACAAACATCAATTTGTGCCACAGGGAGATTATTTTTCTGCCAGAGCTGAATGTCGGCTGCTTCTTCTTTGAATTTTGAGCTGAAGGTTTTGGCATTGCCTTCAGAGCCAAAGAGGATAACCTTTTTGTCATAGGTAGCGATACCTTCAACCTGTGCAGGTCTGCCAAGACCTGTGAACACATCGAGTGTGATGCGGAAGAAGAACTTGAGGTCTACCGAGTAGTAGCCTCTGTTGAATGCAACGGGCTCAACATCGGAATATACCCACACAATCTCTGCCTTGCGGCATCTGATGCTTGTGGAGCGGTCCACAAGACTCTGACCGCATTCGGTGAGATATACTCTCAAGTTTTCTATACATTCTTTATCACGGCAGGAATCATACACTTTTTTTGTCTGAATGCACACTTCGTCATTGCAAAGGTTGCTGTTTGAGTTCGAATTGCAGGAATTAAACCTATCGCTCATAAATATGACCTCCAATAATAAAATTAGACATGGTAGTCTATTAATATAATATGAAAATTTTTGTGTTTGGTGAATACAGATGTTTTTCATAGGCAAAATAATTGCAGGTGAAATATATTGATGAAAAACTCAAAAAAAGTGGCCGATTCATACACTCATCATGTGCAGATTCTCTCTCAGAGCTCACTCAATGGCTACAGGCGTCTTTTTGGCGGCAGACTCATGGAATGGATTGACATTGTGGCGGCAGTGGTGGCAAGGCGCCATTGCAACATGAATGTGACAACCGCTGCGGTGGATAGTCTCGTTTTCAAAAAGCCTGCCTTTGCCAATGACACTGTGGCAATTGATGGTTATATCACATATGCAGGCAAAACCTCAATGGAGATATGCGTTGAGACCTTTGTGGAAAATCTCGACGGAAGCAAAGACCCCATAAACACTGCCTATGTGGTGATGGTGGCGATTGACCAGGATGGCAAACCCGCCGAGGTGCCCGGGCTTATTTTGGAATCTGAGAGCGACCGACAAAACTATGAAGCGGCACTAAGGCGAAAAGAATATCGCAAAATAAGAGCAAACGAAAATTTTTAGTTGATAAGCATTGCCACCACAAGCTCTGCCATAGCGCGAGATAGACCAGAGCGCTCACGCACTGCCCTGCTCGCTCTCTCAGCATCCACATAATCACTGCCCGAAATTCTGCCAAAGCTGAAAAGTCCGTAGCCGTAGCGGTCATCTCTGCCAAAGCCCGAGAGGTCCTCGGTGTATATATTGAGAAGAAGTCTGATTTCGTCGGGAGTGAGGCGGCGGTTGTAGCGAAGAGCGCCCTTTGCCTGCAAAAGCGCAACTGCCCCTGTGATGATGGGAGTAGCCATGGATGTGCCGCTAAGGAGCGCATAGCCACCGTTGAGATAGGTGGAATAAATGTCGATGCCCGCGGCGGATATCTCGGCTGCACTGCCGCGCGAGCTGAAATCGGCTATGTTTTTGTTGATGTCGACAGCCGACACGGCAATGGTTTCATCAAAGCTTGCAGGATAGCCTATGGTGTCGGAGCCATTTAGTCCCTCATTGCCCGCCGCACAAATCATGGTGATGCCCTTGCGATGAGCAAGGCGCATCAAAGTGGCATAACGCGCCGAAGTAAAGCCCGACGAAAATGACATGTTTATCACATCAACTCCGCAATTTGCGAGCCATAGCACGCTCTTTTCTATGGCGTTGTAGTCGGTTTTGCCGTTTTTGTCAAATGCTTTGGCAATGTAGAGCTCAGCTTTTGGTGCCACGCCCACCACTCCTTTGCCGTTGCGCTCTGCAGCCACTATGCCTGCCACATGGGTGCCGTGCCCGTTGAAATCCTCTATGCCAGAGGGCCCCGAAAAGCATGCACCATCGGCAATGCGAGACTTTAGGTCCGGGTGAGATGTGCACACACCCGTGTCGATGATGCCCACCCTTATGCCCTCTCCCATTGTTTCCTTCCACTCAAGCGGTGCTCCCACCATGCGCACGCCATAGTCTATGACCTCCTCTTCCTGAGAGGGCTTTGAACTCACAAAAGTATAGTCGCTTATTTTAAAGTTTTTCATATACATATCCCTCCGTCTATTAATATATGAAAAAAAGCAGATGTTTGACAACATTGCAAACATCTGCTTTTAAAGCTCGGAATCTATAATCTTTTTCTGTATTCTGTGGGGCTCATGCCCATGATGCGTTTGAAAAATGTGCTGAAATAGTTTTGGTCGGCAAAGCCAAGAAGTATTGCCGTTTCTTTCACACTGCGTCCGTTGCTGATATGCCCGCATGCAAGGCGCGCTCTCATAAGGTTGTAATATTGCATCACACTGCAGCCTGCATAACGCACAAAAATCTTTTTGAGATAAGCAGAGCTAATGGAGCAGTGCTCGGCTATTTCGTCAATGCAAAGTCCCCCTGCGGGATAGTCCTCCATATATTTCACTGCCATCGAATAAATCTCGGCACTGCGCACACCGCTGGCCTTGCGTTCAGGTGATTTGTGCATAAGCGAATGGAGCAAAAGCTCGGCCTCAAGCCTGAAGCGCTCCACCTTTGCCTCAGAGCCATGCTTTATGCCCGTGATGGCTATGCCTGAGCGCTCAAAGCACGAAAATGAATAGTCATAAAGCTCAGATAGCTTTGCGCCACAGGTTGCATCGAGGCTGAGTATACGCTCACCAAACGGAAAAGCCGATGCGCCAAAGCTCAGCACTATGACAGTGGGATTGGTGCCGAATTCTGACCATATTTTGTGAAATTCGTCGGGCTTGTGAATAACCGCCTGCCCCTTTTCGAGCACAAACACCTCATCACCTGCAGTGACGCCCACAGTGCCGCCAAGCACAAAAACAATCTCCCAAAAGCTATGGCGCTCTCCGCCAAAGACATAATCGCTTTTGAAATCGCTCTTGAAAAAGGTGTGCACTGCGTCTATGCTTATGGTATGATTAATCTGACAACCCTGTAACATTTGTTCTACCTCGTATCTGAATTAAAAGATTTTGTATCTGATTTTATATATACAACAACTGCTAATTATACTATAATGATAATATATTTTGCAAATATTGTCAACAAATACAAATAACAGGAGATGCTAAAATGGATACAACATTATTGGTAATGGCTGCCGGAATGGGCTCTCGTTTCGGCGGACTCAAGCAGATTGCACCCATGGGAAAAAACGGCGAGATTATCCTCGACTTCTCGGTGTATGATGCAATCAAAGCAGGATTCAACAAGGCTGTGTTTATCATAAAAAAAGAAATCGAGCATGATTTCAGAGAAGCAGCAGGCAAAAGAATAGAAAAAATGATTGACACCGAATATGTTTTTCAGCAGATAGACAGCATGCTCCCCGCAGGCTTCACTGTGCCCGATGGCCGCACAAAGCCCTGGGGCACAGGTCATGCAGTGCTTTGCGCAAAAGATGCAGTGAAGACTCCCTTTGCTGCCATCAATGCCGATGACTACTACGGCAGAAAGTCATTTGAGCTTATTCACGATGCTCTCATAGAAGGCAGCGAAATCTGCATGGCAGGCTTCCGCCTTGGCAACACCCTCACCGACAACGGCACTGTGAGCAGAGGTGTGTGTGAAATCGAAAATAACCTGCTCAAATCAGTGACCGAGCACACCGCGCTCGACAAAAACTGTGGCTTCCCCATGGACACCGTGGTATCGATGAACATGTGGGGCTTTAAGCCCTCCATCTTTGCTGAGCTCGAATCAAGATTTGAAGGATTTCTCTCTAATCTTTCCAACCCCGAAAAAGAAGAGTTCTTCCTCCCCTTTGTGGTTGATGACCTCATCAAAGTGCGCAACCAAAAAGTTGATGCATATATATCAGACGATAAGTGGTATGGTGTGACATATAAAGAAGATACCCCCACAGTAAGAGCAGCACTTCAAAAATTAATGGAAGAAGGTTATTATGATGGAATATAAGGTTAACCCTATGGACGAGGTAATGAAAGCCTTTGCCATAGAATTCACTGTTGACCCCTACGGCGACGGCCACATCAATGACACATATGTTGCCGATTCACGCCCTCGCTACATACTCCAGAGAATTAACACATCTATCTTTACCAATCCTCAGAAGCTCATGGAAAACATCGACTCTGTCACAATGCATCTCAGACGAATCATAATCGCAAACGGCGGCAATCCCGACAGGGAAACCCTCACCGTTATCAGAACCACTGACAACAAGCTCTTTTATGAATCAGCTGACGGCAGTTGCTACAGAATGTATAAATTCATTGACAACACAATCACTCTCAATCTGCCTGAAAACCCCCATCAGTTTGAAACATCGGCAAGAGCATTTGGCAAATTCCAGAATATGCTCGCAGATTTTGATGCTTCATCACTCTCTGAGACTATTCCCGATTTTCACCACACTCCCAAGAGAACTGCGAATCTTGTGAAAGCAATGGAAGAAAACCTTGCAGGCAGAAAAGAAGAAGTGGCAGATATTTATGACGCATATCTCAGATTTGCCGATGACTGCGCAATCATCACAAATGACCTTGAGTCGGGTGCAATCCCCAAAAGGGTAACTCACAATGACACCAAGCTCAACAATGTGCTCTTTGACGCTGTCACCAAAGAAGGCATATGCGTGATTGACCTTGACACCGTTATGCCCGGGTCTCTGCTTTTTGACTACGGCGATTCTCTCCGTTTTGGTGCATCAACCGCTGTGGAAGATGAAGCAGATCTTGACAAGGTGTGGTTTGACCTCGAATATTTTGAGAGCTACACCCGCGGCTTCCTCTCAGAGCTCGGTGACAAAATCACCCCCAGAGAAGTTGAGCTCATGCCTCTTGGCGCTCTCACCATGACATATGAGTGCGGCATACGCTTTCTCACAGATTATTTAAACGGCGACACATATTTTAAAATTCATTATGCCGACCAGAATCTTGTGAGAGCCAAAAATCATCTCAAGCTTTGCACCGACATTGCATCAAAGCTTGACGAAATGAAAAAAATCGTTGCAAAATATGTATAATTTCTGCAGTATGCTGATATAAGCAGTTGCATATTTCGACAGTATATAAAACTAAACCTTCGGGCAAGATTTTATTGTAAAAACAAAATCTTACTCGGGGGTTTTTTTATGATAAACAAGGTAGAAATTTGCGGAGTAAACACATCTAAACTTCCGGTGTTGTCAAACAGCGAGCAGCTCAGACTGTTTGACAAAATAAAGAAGGGCGACAAGGATGCCCGAAGTGAATTTATAAACGGAAATCTGAGACTTGTGCTCTCTGTGATACAAAAATTTTCAAACAGAGGCGAAAATGCCGACGACCTTTTTCAGGTGGGATGCATAGGACTTATGAAATCGGTGGATAATTTTGACCTGAGTCAGAATGTGAAATTTTCGACCTATGCAGTGCCCATGATAATAGGCGAAATACGCCGCTACTTAAGAGACAACAACTCCATAAGGGTGAGCCGTTCACTGCGCGACACTGCCTACAAAGCCCTTGCAGTAAAAGAAAGACTCATGGCAAAAAATGAGACAGAGCCCACAATAGACGAGATTGCCAAAGAGCTCGGCATGGAAAAGGAAGATGTGGTGTTTGCACTCGATGCAATACAGGAGCCTGTGTCGCTTTTTGAGCCTGTGTACAACGACGGCGCCGACGCTATCTTTGTGATGGACCAGCTCAGTGACGAAAAAAGCCTCGACGAAAACTGGCTTGAGGAAATCTCCCTGAGAGAAGCCATGAAAAAGCTCGGCGACAGAGAAAAACACATCATCAATCTGAGATTCTATAAAGGCAGAACACAGATGGAAGTGGCAAAGGAGCTCGGCATAAGTCAGGCACAGGTGTCGCGACTTGAAAAGAGTGCTTTGAGTCATATGAAAAAAAATATGTAACTTAACAAAAACATCTGTCAAAAGTGATAATATCACCGACAATTCGACAGTATTGGTGCCGAAATATTGACTAATATTGCCTGCCGTGTTATACTAATAGAGCATTATTATACGGGAGGTACACACAATGGGTGGTTTTTTTGGTGCAGTATGCAAGCACGACGCCGTGTCTGATGTGTTTTTCGGCACGGACTATCACTCCCATCTCGGCACAAGACGCGGTGGAATGGCAGCCTATGATGCACAGATAGGCCTGCAAAGAGAAATTCACAACATTCAGAATTCACCTTTCAGAACCAAATTTGACGATGTGTCTGAAAATATGAAAGGTCATTCGGCTATAGGTTGCATAAGTGACTATGACCCGCAGCCTCTTATGATAAAATCAAGCCTCGGAACATATGCCATCTGCGTAATCGGCAAAATCATAAACGCAGGTCAGCTTATCGACCAGTATCTTTCATTTACCCATGGTCATTTCAACACCATGACGGGCGGTCTCATCAACGCCACAGAGATTGTGGCAGCGCTCATGGGTCAGAAAAGTACATTTGAAGACGGCATCCGCTTTGCTCAGGAATCTATCGACGGCACCGCATCAATCCTCATTTTGAAAGATGACGGCTCTCTCATAGCAGCGCGTGACCGACTCGGAAGACTCCCCGTGCTCGTGGGCAAATGTGAAGACGGCTACTGTGTTACATTTGAATCGTTTGCAGCGCACAAGCTCGGCTACGAAATCGAAAAAGAGCTTGGCCCCGGCGAAATTGTGCACATCACCTCAGACAAGCTTACACAGCTTGCTGAGCCACTAAAAGAAATGAGAATCTGCGCATTTTTGTGGTCATATTACGGCTACCCCACATCTACATATGAAGGTGTCAATGTGGAAG
>JAFYUA010000217.1 GCA_017549745.1 Clostridia bacterium
AAGCTCATCAACAAAGCTGTATTCCCCGGTATTCAGGGCGGACCCCTCATGCATATTATTACTGCCAAAGCGGTTTGCTTAAAAGAGGCTCTTTCACCCGAATTCAAACAGTATCAGGCTCAGGTTGCCAAAAACGCCAAAGCACTTGCACAGGCTCTCGTTGATGAAGGCTTTGACCTCGTATCTGGCGGCACCGATAACCACCTTATGCTTATTGACCTCAGAAACAAAAATGTAACCGGTAAAGAAGCTGAGCACATGCTTGATGAAGTGGGAATCACTGTGAATAAAAACACTATTCCGTTTGAAACAACCAGTCCCTTCATCACAAGCGGCGTGAGAATAGGTACACCCGCGGTTACAAGCAGGGGCATGAAAGAAGAAGACATGAAGGTTATTGCTCATCTGATTTCACTCACCATCAATTCCTTTGATGAGAAGCAAGACGAAATCAAGGCAGGAGTTAAAGCACTCACAGAAAAATATCCTTTGTACAGATAATTTGACTTTTGCAAATAAACGGAGTGATTTTCTATGGTAAAACCACTTGCTGATGCTATGCGACCTACAACTATAAATGATGTTGTAGGTCAAAAGCACATAATAGGGGATAACAAGCTTTTGAGCAACATCATCAGCTCAGGAGACATCTCAAACATGATTTTTTTCGGTCCTTCCGGCACAGGAAAGACAACAGTTGCCAACATTTGCGCATCGGTCACAAACAAAAAATTGTATAAGCTCAATGCAACCAATGCCTCAACTAAGGACATCAAAGAAATAGCCGCCGAATTAGATTCTATTGAATCAGCCGGTGGGGTGCTTTTGTATCTTGACGAAATACAAAATTTCAACAAAAAACAACAGCAATCTTTGCTTGAATACATAGAAAACGGCAGTATAACTCTTATTGCAAGCACAACTGAAAATCCATATTTTTATGTATATAATGCTATCCTTTCGCGCTGCACTGTTGTAGAGTTTAAGCCCGTAGATGATGCCGATATTGCTCAGGCATTAAGGCGCACAGCGGATAATTTGCCGAGTGTATATCCTGCAAAAACAATCAGTGTCACCGATGAGGCTATAAAGCATATTTCATGTGCATCATATGGCGATGTCAGAAAAGCCTTGACATCACTGGATATGGCAATAAAAAGCAAAATGATAAGCCCTGATAATGAGATAGTGATTACTCAGGACGATGCATTGGCAGTAACTCAAAAATCCGCTTTCTATTATGATAAAGATTCCGACAATCATTATGACACCATCAGTGCTTTTCAAAAGTCCATTCGCGGCAGTGATCCCAATGCTGCAATACATTATCTGGCAAGGCTCATCGAAGGCGGGGATTTGATTTCCATATGCCGTAGACTACTTGTGATAGCTGCTGAAGATATCGGCTTGGCATATCCAACCGCTATAAGCGTGACAAAATCTTGTGTTGATGCCGCCATGCAGCTTGGCTTTCCTGAGGCGAGGATTCCTTTGGCGGAAGCCGTGATTTTTCTTTCGAGCTTGCCCAAGTCAAACAGTGCCATTTGTGCAATTGATGATGCGCTCTCTGATGTGCGAAACGGCAATGCCGGCAGTATTCCCGCGCATTTGAGAGATGGTCACTATTCAGGCGCACAAAGCATTGGCAGGGCAATTGGCTACAAATATCCCCACGATTATCCTGGTTCTTTCGTTGCTCAGCAATATCTGCCTGACAACTTGAAAGACAAAAAGTATTACAAACCCGGATTGAATATCACCGAAGATAAATTCAAGTCATATTTGGAAAAGCTTAAATAAATATAGAAAAGAGGTATATTATGAATTTCGATTTCATGAAAATCAAAAAAGAGGTTACAAAAACTGCTATAAAAGCAAAAAAAGCCTCAGCCAATATGGTTGAAACGGCAAAATATAAGTTCAAGCTGTCAGAAATCAAATCTGATATAAACGAAAAATACATGCAGATTGGCAAGCTAGTGTACAATAGTGATGAAGCAGAAGACATTGCTGACAAACTTCAGGCGCTTTGTGACGAAATAACTTCACTAAAAAATAGTGCACAAGATATCCAGGCAACCATCGATGATATGTTCAACAAAAAAGCCTGCCCGAATTGTTCTTCATATGTAGGCAAGGATTATGATTTCTGCCCAAAGTGCGGAAATGAAATTAACGATTGATTATACTTTAATTAAGATACTTTAATTAAGACATGAAGAAAGCACCGCCTACATTGCGTAAGCGGTGCTTTTGATTATTCGTAGAGTCCTGCGTTGCCGATGAATACATTTGTATAATTTTGGGTTCGCCAATTATATTCTTCATCTTCACTATAATATTTTAACGGAGAATTGGTTTGCTGGATTTCGATTTTCATTGTTGAAACATTTGAAACATTAACATTGAAATCGATAGGTTTGGAACCAGCTGTTATCATTTTTGAATGGTATATTACCTTTCCGTCGCCGTAAACTAATAAGCGATAACCATATTCGGTGCTTTTATCATTTTTACTGAGATAAAACATTCCGCCAAACTTGGAATATTTATAATCGAGCAAATAAGAAACATTTTCACTTTGAGTGTTCATATAGCTTTTATAAACATTACCTGTGTTATCTGTCAGATAATAATTGTAATCCGAACCGCCAAATTCAATTTCGTCAGCAGATTTTGCATTCACATTGCCTGTGAATGTTTCCAAATCTTTCAACCACACGGATGGTTGTTCAATTTCTTCATTCTTGCCAAGATAAACTGTCTGTGTTGCACCATCCCATGATACTGCCTTATTAAGAGCGTTTGCAACTGCGCGAACAGGAAGATATGTAGTGCCTTCAACAATAAATGGCTCAACTGTGTTACCCTGTGCGTCTTTCAGGTCTGCCTGTTTGCCGTCAATAACAACTTTGATGTTGTTATAAACCAATTCAGCCGATTTTGATACTCTTTCTGCCATTGTTGGTATAGCACTCACTACAAGAGATGCAAGAACAACGCCAACAACAAAACCTTTCAATTCTTTTTTCATTATGAAATCCTCCTAAAATATGTATTTGTTGGATATATTCAGTATATCACATATCTTTTCCAAAAGCAACACATATATTTAAATTAATGCTCAAAACAAAAAACAAAGTCCAAAAAACGGATTGTTTCTGGACTTTGTAATATAAACAAATTATCTTTTGCTGAACTGAGGTGCACGACGAGCTGCTTTGAGACCGTATTTCTTTCTTTCTTTCATTCTGGGGTCTCTTGTGAGGAAGCCTGCTGCCTTGAGGGGAGCTCTGTATTCATCTTCAACAGTGAGGAGAGCTCTTGAAAGACCATGTCTGATTGCACCAGCCTGACCGGTGAAACCACCGCCGCTAACCTTTGCAATAACATCATATTTGCCTAAGGTGTCAGTAGCTACCAATGGCTGTCTTACAACAACCTTGAGAGTTTCGAGACCAAAGAAATCATCAATGTCTCTGTCATTTATAGTGATCTTTCCGGTGCCGGGAACGATTCTTACTCTGGCTACAGAGCTTTTTCTTCTGCCTGTACCGTAAAACTGTTCTTTTGCCATGTTCATATACCTCCTTATTTAATCAGGCCGGTGTAAGCTTCCGGCTTCTGTGCAGCGTGGTTGTGTTCTGTACCCTGATATACTCTGAGTCTGGTGAGTGCATTAGCACCGATAGTGTTGTGGGGGAGCATACCTTTAACTGCAAGCATGATTGCTTTTTCAGGTTTTTCAGCCATCAAGTGTTTGTACTTGATTTCTTTAAGACCGCCTACATAACCTGTGTGGTATCTGTAGTATTTCTGATCAAGCTTTTTGCCTGTGAGAACAACTTTCTCAGCATTCAAGATGATAACAAAATCGCCGCAATCAACATTAGGAGTGAAAGTAGGTTTTACTTTACCTCTGAGTATAGAAGCTGCTGCAGCTGCAACTCTACCGAGTGATTTGCCTTCAGCATCTATAATGTACCATTTTCTTTCCAATTCGGCAGGTTTAGCCATGAATGTACTCATATTAGATTTACCTCCATATTTTCTTGATTTAATCAACGTTACATATTGTAATATATTTTTCGGTGTTTGTCAAC
>JAFYUA010000218.1 GCA_017549745.1 Clostridia bacterium
CTTTTTTGATAGCGGCATCATAGGTGTCGATGGTTTTTTTGCCAAGGATGATGTCACAGATTGCAACCTCCAACTCAGGTTCAGCAACCTCAATAATGTCAATCTGTTCACGCGATTCTTCTTCGGTGTAGCTGAGTGTGGGGAGTCTGTGAGCTTTGGCATATTCTGCACATTCGTTCCATGTTTTCACAGCATCAACCTGTTGCTGATAAGGATAATAGCCTTCCAGATAATCAGGATGCTGATTTAATCCCGGATGATTGCAAGGAAGCATATAATGATAAAGCGCTTCGCTTACAGAATTAAATTCTGTGGGATATTTGATTTTGTCGGTATATACATAATGGATACCGTCTTCTCTTTCTTCGGTTGTATAGGTGTCGCCTTCAATACCGAAAATCTGAAGCACGCTGCCTTCTTCACTGTAGATATAGTCACACCATTCAACTGCTTTTTCTATGTTGCCGCAGCTGGGTGTTATGCCAATAGCAAGGGTTGTTGCCTCAGCAAAAACCTGCTGAAACTCTGCCTTGCCACCTTTAGTTGCCACGGGGTAAGGACAAGCCACAAGCTCAAATTGGGGATTTTTTGCCTGAGCAGCGGGCATAATTTTGCCTATGCCAGAGCCGATATAGCCCCATGCAGCAATTGAAATATCATTTGCCATATTACCTTCGATTTTGGCAGAATCATTGGTCACAAAGCCTGTGTCGAGATAGCCTGCTTTGGTCCAGTCGGCAAGCTGATCAACATATTCCTTGTAGCCCTTTTGGAATGGACCAAATACTACCTCATCACCTTCGAGATAAAGTCCCTTTCCTACACCGAATGCCGAGTTGAATGAGGTATTATCAGCACTTTTGAAGGTTATGGGACCCAAAGCTGATGTGAAAGGCTTCTGGAAGCCTTCTGCTTTTGCTTTTGCAAGCACGGCTGTCCAGTCATCAATAGTTTCGGGGATTTCCATGCCCCAGGCTCTGAGCTTATCACCTCTTATGTAAAGACCTGCAAAAGATTTGGTTGAACCAATATTGAGAATGTTGAAGCCATAATATCTGCCGTCGTCGGTAGTAGCTTCAAGCTTCCAGCGGTATTGGTTGGCTTTGCCTGTGTCGCCTTCCATATATTCATAGTAGTTGGGTGCATGGTCTTTGAGATAGTCATTGAGGCTGACGATAACCTCATCATCAAGAGCCTGCTGAGGACCACCGGTATAGCCATCCCAGCTGTATTCTATCATATCAGGAATCTCAGCACCCGAAAGCATAGCAATGAATGCTTCGTTGCCTGTGGAGCCTTCAATGGGGTGAATGAAGTCAATGTGGACACCCGTTCTCTTTTCCATTTCCTGATAAATCATCATTTCGTTATAGCTGCTGAGCGTTGATGTGGACACAGCGTCCATAACAGTCCAGAAACTAAAGGATTTGCCGTCTGTGAGGGCTGTTTCTTTCTCACTGCCACAGCCTGCAAAGCACGCAGTAATCATAAGCACTGTGCATATTAGAGCAATGATTCGTTTTGCTTTTTTCATTCAAATTACCTCCTCGTTGATTTGCAGTTGTCGATTATCCAACACATCATTTTTAAATTTACCAAAGCAAGGGGGCGCTTATCCCTGCAATACATCTTTGCGGTTTGCAGGGATAAGTACAAACCCATTATTTACTGTTATTATTGTGCCGGTGTTATACCGGAAGTTGTGAGAGTATATTTAGGAGTGAGAGGAGTGCCTGAATAAAGCGCATCCCACACAAAGGTTTCGATAGAGCAGCCTTCAGGATTGCCCACAAGGAAGCCACCATTAAAGGTGAGAGAGCCATTTGGTGCAAGCAGACCTTCTTCAAACATAAATTGCTTGATGGTGTCGCCTTCCTTGAGCACTACGAAAGCCAAAACCTTCTGAGAGCTATTTGCATTGTTATTTCTTACTGTGAAGCTCGTGTTGATGTATCCGTTCTGAAGTGTTTGTATAGCTTCACTGCTGCCATCCACATCAAAAAGATTTCCTTTGGTGAAGGTTGGCACTACATCAAAGCTAACCGAAGCGGCATCAGCTGTGGTGAAGTCAAATGAATAATCTGCCACCACCTCGTCATACATATCCTTGATGCCTGTAACCGTAACGGTATAGGTTGTGAGTTTAGTAAGAGAATCCTTAGGCTGAATGTAGATAGACTTGCCATCCTGACCAACTGTAACTGACTCTACTTCAACTGAAGAGCCACCATTTTTTGCGACTATACCAACATTGCTTGTTGAAACAGTGGCACCGTTTGCTGTTGTTGTGTTGAGAATGAAATTGCTGAAGCTAACGGGAATAGACGCATTGAGCTGAACATCCCCCTGGGCGTCAAACTCTGATTGGGCAGTTGTTGCGACAGGAGTGTGATAATTGAAATCATCAACGATAATATACTCCTCAGCTATATCAGCCGCAGCGGTATTGGAAAACGATTGAATGTACATATATTCGTTGGGAGTTGTTCCAAGAGATAAATCCGCTACATTGTAGCCTGCAAGCGTATCATTAACCCACAAGCTTGCAACAGCGTTAGAACCGGAAGTAGCGTCGAAGATGTATGTCAATTTGTACCATGCACCTTTGTCTCCTGTGTAATACATTTTGTATTGACCATTATCAAAGCCTTTACCGATACCAAACGACACCTTGTCACCTGATGTGGACATAACAAAAGGCTTCCAACAAATTTGCTTGAAGGTGCGACTCTTGTCACCATCATTTGCGGGCACATAAATGTTAAAATTCATTACGAACTTCGCGGGAGAAATACCATCGAAGATGTATCTCTGCGCACCAGGCTTTCTATACATAAGAGGCCTGTAATCGCCACCGCTAGCATCCCAGCTTGATGCCTTGGTGGAATCAACTTTCAGCTTTAAAGCCTTGGTTGCTGAATTGCTGTATGAGCTCATGCTCACTATTTCGCCGCATATATATTTACCAAATGAAAATCTGGAATTGGCCTCATCCGGTAAATAGGTGGCGGAGCTGAAGGTTGAATTGTAAGCTGTGCCTGCTGTATATGATTCAAAATCAACCGCAAAAAACGGAGAAGCATCTGCAGCAAACACATTCATAATCGGAAAAGCACCGATTACAAGCACTGCTGAGAGTACCAAAGATAAAAGTTTTTTTGTCATAAAAAATTCCTCCTAAAAATTAAAATATATTATGAACAACAAGTTGTTATTTACTTTGATAGAACACGATAACATCATGCAATTCGCCCGAATTACATCGAACATACGCATATGCAGGATCACCCGGTGCAAACTCCACATCCAAAATGCTCTCCGCGTCAATTACAGAAGCAGTTTTGGTTCTGGAATCATACATATATAGGTTGCCTATGGGATTGGTGATGTCATAGAGATAATCGCCCTTGCCCTGCACATGCAAAAGCATGCCTGTGCCAATTCTTTTTTTGACTATGCCAAAAGATTTTTCCTTACTCACGCCACGGGAAACTAAAAAGTGTGTGGCATTGGAAAGATTGGTGCCGCCAACTGACAAAACTCTGGCTATGCCATTGATTCTGCCGTTTGAGTCGGTCTTTGTGTGGAACACATCGCCCGGCTTGAGGTCGGCAGGTGAAATGACAGTGGCATAACCATCTGCCGATTCACTGATTGAAATGTCATAGTGAATAAGTGTGGCTTTGTCGGAAATTTCTTTTTGTTGTTTTTTGCCATCCTGCATATAATATATTTTGTGCACAGGGTCACCATCATCATTGAGAATGGTGGTGATTTCTGTGAGCACACAGCAGGTTCCTGTTATTTCTACACTTTGTACACTTTCAGGCACCTCAAGCACTGTGCAGCCAACCGTCAGCCCTTCGAGGTCATAGCCTGTGACGGTCCATTTTGAATCATACACAGGGAAGTCATCATATTTTACAACCTTGTAGGAATCATCATCGCCGCCACCGGGGGGCACCTGAAACATGACCGTATCACCAGGGCTCACAAAAAACGCTTCATTCACACCATCATATCCAAACATCTTGGTTGTGCGGCGATAATATCTCTCAAGAGTGCCAAAATCCTTTGAGGGAATTTCTATTTTGGTCAATTCGCCATCGGCATTTTTGGAGTAGCGCAGTGGTTGCTGGGTGATAGTTCCGCTGCCGCCAAGGAGTGCAAGAATGTCCTCATTGGTTTTTTTGATGCCATTGAATGTTATTTTTTCGCAAGCATTGAGCACTTCGATATCACCCTTGGCATTGAGCACCTTGAATGAGAGCACAGAGTCCATGCCTGCCTTTATGCCTGCATTGATTAAATAGCAATAATTACCATGGGTTGATTGTGCAGCATCAATGCTGATGATGTTGCCTTCGATGTCCAGATAGAAAACACCGTCAAGACCTATTTCGATTTTTTCAGATAGGGGCAAGTCAGGACTGCGGCGATATGCTATGCCGTCATCACCTATGTAAACTTCACCATCATCTGAAACAGCGCTAATCCTTCCCCTTACAGGCGATGCCACAATATAAATTTCAACATATTCACCATCGTCGGATTTCATAACCGAAAGCACTGAACCTATGCTTATATTCTTAAAGCGTGCAGATGAACCTTTACGGAAAATCTGATAGTCAACCTCTTTGCCGTGAGGATTAAGCTCCAAGGGTGCTTTGCCATATTTGTCATATATAACAAGGTCAACAGAGTCGATTTTTTCCACAACATAATGCGAATACTTTTTGACAATTATCACATCAACATCTTTTGTGCCATCGTTACTAAGAAGTGTAACTGTGCCGGA
>JAFYUA010000027.1 GCA_017549745.1 Clostridia bacterium
AAATGGAAGACCAGATTCTTGATAATATGGAGCTCGAAAAAGAAAAAGGTATAACCATCAAAGCCAGAGCAGTTAAGCTTGTGTACAAAGCAAAAGACGGCGAGGAATATATTTTCAACCTTATTGACACGCCGGGGCATGTCGATTTCAACTACGAAGTATCAAGAAGTCTTGCAGCATGCGAGGGTGCCATCCTTGTTGTTGATGCTGCGCAGGGCATAGAGGCTCAAACGCTTGCCAATACATATTTGGCTGTAGATCATGACCTTGAACTTGTGCCTGTTATAAATAAAATCGACCTGCCAAGCGCCAGACCTGATTTTGTAAAAGACGAAATTGAAAATGTCATTGGTATAGAAGCTCAGGATGCGCCGCTTATATCTGCAAAACAAGGCGTTGGAATAGAGGATGTGCTTGAAAAGGTTGTTGAGTTGATTCCTCCACCGCAAGGAGACCCGTCGAATCCGCTTCAGGCACTCATCTTCGATTCATATTATGATGCATACAAGGGTGTAATAGTGTATGTGCGCGTTAAGGAAGGGCAGGTTACCAAAGACGACATCATTCGTTTTATGGCTACCGAAAAAGAGTTTACAGTTGTTGAGGTAGGCTATCTTTCTCCTTTGGGCACCATTCCTTCAGACAAGCTATCGGCAGGCGAAGTTGGTTATATTGCTGCCAGCATAAAAAATGTGACCGATGCAAGGGTAGGGGACACTGTTACTACAGTTGACCGCCCTGCCAATGAGCCTTTGCCAGGTTATAAAAAGGTAAACCCGATGGTTTTCTGTGGTATTTATACTGCTGATGGCTCGAAATTCCCCGATTTGAGAGAAGCTCTCGAAAAATTGCAACTCAATGATGCCTCACTCACATTTGAACCTGAAACCTCAATCGCACTCGGATTTGGATTCCGCTGCGGTTTTCTCGGTCTTTTGCACATGGAAATTATTCAGGAAAGAATCGAAAGAGAATTTAATCTCGACATTGTAACAACTGCGCCCAGTGTTATATATAAAATAACAAAAACCAACGGCGAAGTTATAAATATCGATAATCCCACGAATTTACCGTCTGTTTCTGAAATTGAGTTTATGGAAGAACCTGTAGTAGATGCTTCCATAATGCTTCCCACAGAATTTGTAGGCAACATCATGGAATTGTGTCAGGACCGAAGAGGCACATTCAAAAACATGGAATACATCGATGACACGCGAGTGGTTCTGCACTATGATTTGCCCCTCAATGAAATAATATACGATTTCTTCGATGCTCTCAAGTCAAGAACTCGTGGCTATGCATCGTTTGATTATGAGCTTAAAGGATATCAGCAATCAAAGCTTGTGAAGCTCGACATGCTTCTCAATGGTGATATGGTTGATGCATTGTCGTTTATAGTTCATGAATCCAAAGCCAACACGAGAGGCAGACGAATTGCTGAAAATCTGAAAGAATCTATCCCAAGGCAGCTTTTTGAAATACCGATTCAGGCTACCATTGGCAACAAGATCATTGCCAGAGAAACTGTGAAGGCTATGAGAAAAGATGTGCTTGCCAAATGCTATGGCGGTGACATAACCAGAAAGAAAAAGCTTTTGGAAAAACAAAAAGAAGGTAAAAAGAGAATGCGACAAATTGGTACTGTTGAGGTGCCTCAAGAAGCATTTATGGCAGTTCTTAAACTTGATTAAAACTAAAAAACTCTTTGTTGACATTGTTCAACAAAGAGTTTTTTCTATTCAAGGCTTACAGAATTAAAAGGATTGTTGTCGGCAGCATCTTTCATATCCTGGCTGTTTATATGAGTGTAAATCTGTGTTGTGGATATGCTGACATGCCCCAAAATCTCCTGCAGGGTTTTGATATCCACATTACCTTCTTTATACATGATGGTGGCAGCTGTGTGGCGTAGCTTGTGGGGAGAATATCTTGTTGCATCAATGTCGGCAACTTTGAAATACTTTTTGGCAAGAATTTCAACCATACGATTGGAAATTCTGCGGTTTTTGCTGCTGATAAAAAGTGCATCTTTGTCGGAGTATTCAACATCGGTAGGTCTGACCACAAGATATGAATTTATTGCTTCAATGCAAATGTTATTCAAAAATACAATTCGTTCTTTATTACCTTTACCAATAATTCTTAAAGTTCTTTTTTCAAAATTGATATTACTGATGTTTATGCCAACAAGCTCTGATAATCGCAATCCGCAATTTAAAAATAGTACGAATATGGCAATGTCGCGTTCACGGAATTTGCCATCTATCGATTTGAGCAATCTGATGCTTTCCTCAAGAGTGAGAAATTTTGGCACACGTTTTTTTAATTTAGGTGTATCAAGGTTAATAGCAGGATTATTTTCCATAAAACCGATTTTGGTGCTCAAATAGTTATAGAACGAACGCAAACTTGCTACTTTACGCGCTTTGTAGCTATCATTTGAAGATTTAAAATTATTTATATATGTCATAAATTCATACAAGTCATTAAGCTCAACTTGCTTGAGAAGATTGTCATCAAAATTATCTAATTCAATCTTATCAAGATTGAGTATGTCCAAATCATTACTGATGGCATGTATGTATTTGAAAAAAGTTCTGAGGTCATAATAATATTCTTTTACAGTGTTTTCTGATCTGCCTTTGATAACAAGCATATAATTGAGATAATTGTGCAGGATATCAGGCACATCGTCATATTTAGCTTTAGGTGATTTAAGCATGCTTTCGCCCTCCTCCATTTCGCAAAATTTTAATTTTGCGAAATAATCAGTCGGATTTGTCAATCCCTACTTTTAGAAATTTCAATGATTTGCTGGTCTGTTATTATATAATCCACCTTTTTGTCATGCTCGTCAAATGGAAGTTTTTCCTTACACAATTGTTCTTCAAAGCATAATCCAACCAATACAGGTTTAGCCGCAAGCGAATTTATAAATCTATCATAATATCCTTTTCCAAATCCGATTCTCGTTCCGGTTAAATCAAATGCTATCCCTGGCAACACAATTATGTCTATTTCTTCCCCAAAATCAACTGCAGATTCATTTTCTGCTATTCCATATATATTTGGAGTTAATTTTTCCTGCGGATTATAAACCGCAGCTTTCATTGTTAATTCATCCGTGTTACATCTGGGAATAAGAATTTTTTTGTCAGATTCCCAAAGTTTTTGAATTATGTCCCCTGTTTCAACCTCTGACGAGAAAGAATTATATACAAAATATGTCGTGTATGAATCATTTAAGAACTCTGTCAAAAACTTTCGCGCAATTAATTCAGACTTGTTTTTTCGCTCTTGTATAGAAATTTCGTTTCGTAGTTTTTTGTAAAATGAACGAAATTTCGTCTTTTCTGTATCAATCATAAAGCATTGCCCTGCGAATTTCGTCAGATTTATCTTTTCCTTTCAGCAAAGAAAGGAGATTAAAGGCAAACTCGTGAGCTGTTCCGGCTCCGCGTGAAGTTATAATATTACCATCCGCACGCACCTTGTCAGTGCTACAGATAGCCCCTTTCAGGTGCTTTTCAAAAGATGGATAGCATGTAGCAGTTTTCCCCTGAAGAAAATCCATTTCGCCAAGAATCATAGGTGCAGCGCAAATCGCAGCAATATATGTTCCTTTGGCATTTTCATCACGCAAAAGCTCAGCAAGAGCACCATGCGCTTGTAGATTTGGAGTTCCAGGAATTCCACCAGGTAATACTATTATATCAGCGTCTTTTTCAATTTGCGAAAAAGCAATATCAGGCACAACAGCTATGCCATGAGCACCATTAACTTTGTCCTGCTC
>JAFYUA010000219.1 GCA_017549745.1 Clostridia bacterium
ATCATCTATGTATGCAATGCCACTATCTGCCTTCTGAGCCACAAAATTGATTCTGAAAAATCCATCAAGACCTGTTTTGTCATAATAGCCAACACCTGTCTTTAGTGTGGCGGAATCATTGATTGTGAGCCTGATTTCACCTGTGGAAGGAATGTATGTAACAAGCATGTCATACCATTTTTTGCTTTGATAGGTGAAAGAGTCCATTGTTGTGGCACCAATAACAACGGCGCCGCCCTTGGTAAACTGAATAAGCTCGTGTCCGCCGGTGCTGCTTCGGGTGTAAAGACTTCGTCTGACATTCAAATCATCAAAGTACATGGCATATCTCATTACAATAGTCTTTACATCAGAGGTGGTAGCAGTATAATCACAATATATTTCCTGCACTGCCGAAGCTCCTGCTTGAAGAACTGCGCTTTTGCCACGAGATGTGTCGGCAACAGGGGCAGAATTGCTGTGACCCTGAGAAACCCATGGCGATTGTATCGTGTCCGAGCAATTTTCAAAATCCGTGAAAGAAATAGCCACATCTGATGCGCTTGCCGATGGAATATGCACTAAAAACACAAGTGTGAAAATCAGCAAGTACACGCATAATTTTTTTAGTTTCATACAATACCTCCCTATTGAACTATGGGTCCGTATGCAGCAAACTCCGTGATAGAGTTCCACTTGCCTACAGAGGTACCCTTGCAAGTGAGTTTTATATATCTGCCGCTCACGGGAGTTATGGGGAACACTTCCATTTCAAGAGTGGTGCCTGTGGACTCTCCGCTGTAGCAAGGCTTATAATTTTCTCCGTCATCTGACACATACACATCAAAATATTGCTGCCTTCCGTCACCTGTGCTGTCCTGATACACCGCAACACCAATATGTGAGATTTTTACACTCTTTCCCAAATCATACACAATATCAGCCTTGCCCTGTGCTGACCAACGGGTAGTGAGATTACCGTCTATGGTAGCTTCAGGCGGATTTTCGGGCTGCGGAACACTCGATGCGCTCACTTGTGACACACCAAACTCCTCTGTACCTGCAGGACCCGAGCGCAAGATTTCCTTGTCAAACTTGACTATGTAGTTCGTCTTTAGGTTGGAATCCTGAGCAGAAACTATAGTTATTATTGCGGATGCCGGAAGCTCGTGGGGCATTTTGATGATAACCTCTCCCGTTTTGCTTTCTGCCTCCAACAAAGGCAGCTCTTCGCCCTCTTTGACTCTATAGGTATAACTCAAAGTATCCGGTGAAAAACCGTCAATCTCTTCTCCATTGATGCTGAGGCTTGAAAGCTTTGGCATCTCATGAGGAGAATATTCATCTAAAGTCCAATCATCGAGCGGTATAACCTCAGGATGGTGCATATCATCTGCACTCAGACCCGGGGCATCAAACGAAAATCCTATGGCAATGGTTGCATCGACAACATCAGTAGCTTTGAATGTGAGCTTTTGATAGCCAAGGTTAGCATTTTGCATTGAATTCTGCGGTGAAGAGTCAAGCGAAAGTGCATCCATCACGGAAAATTCACCTTGGATATCAGACAACAAATACACATACATATCTCTGTATTTGCCTTTGACTACTGCACTCTTGCCATCGGGCGAGACCACGATGTCACGATTGGTGTGCATAAACCAATAAATCTCCGAAGGTGCTTTGGCACGAATTTCGTCCTGAATTAAAATCATAGAGCGATTATTGGTGAGCTTATATCCCCTCTTCACACTCAGCGCATTGTCAGAATAGGCACTCGACATATCAACAATCGCCAAAGAGCAGCCTTCGTTTGATTCAAAACGATTGATTACGCTTTTGCCGCTCACGAGCTGTCCTCCTGATTTGTCAGGATTGATAACGAGGGTGTTATGACCCTCGGCACGATAACGATACAGATTCCACTTGTTGTCGGGAATGTTATAGTTTTCTGCACCGAGGTCAACCGCATAACGGGTATCATATGCATCGATAATAAACTGTCCTATATCCATATGACCGTGATAGACATTGACATTTCCTGCGTGCACACCCAGATACACAGAGCTTTCATCAATCCAGTTGCTTCTCATAACTGCAACTTCGGTGTCACGATAATAATAATCAAGATCAAGCTTGGCATCACTGCCCTGTTGGCTATAGTCGTAATATATGATATCCCTAAACTTTCCTGCACTGCTGCGCTCTTGCATCTGATTAATTCTCAGATTTGAGAGAGCCGGGTCATTTGCTTTGTCTGCCAAAAAGAAAATCGTGGGTGAATTGATGGTGGCAGAGCTTCCGTCGTGATAGTTAAACATGCCTCCTGATGATGTCAGCGCATTTACATAGTAGCCTGTGAGCGCAACACCGGGCGATTCCATGTAGCCAAAGGTGTCGGAATATACAGAGTCTAATGCTGACATCAAATCCACATAGTAGCTTGTTGCATATTCCCAGTAGTTGGGTCCTTCGTACCATGCACCATCGGGAGCATAAAGAATGATTGCTTTTTTTATGAGCTCCATGCCTGCACTAAGAAT
>JAFYUA010000220.1 GCA_017549745.1 Clostridia bacterium
TCGCGTATGGTGGGTCTTGTGGGCAGCAGCAACAACCCCGTGTCGGGCATGGCAATTGCCACACTTCTCATTGCCACTCTCATTCTCAAATTCACCGGAAGCACCGGCGTGGCAGGAATGTGCAGCGCTATTGCAATCGGTTCTATCATATGTATTGTGTCGGCAATCGCAGGCGACACTTCTCAGGACTTAAAGACAGGATACCTCCTTGGTTCCACACCCAAAAAGCAGCAGATTGGTGAAATTGTGGGCGTGGTGGCTTCGGCTCTTGCCATTGGCGGCACACTCTATCTGCTCGACTCTGCGTGGGGCTTTGGCTCAGAAGAGCTTGCTGCCCCTCAGGCTACTCTCATGAAGATGATTATTGAGGGTGTAATGGAAGGTAATCTGCCATGGGCGCTTGTGTTTACAGGAGTGTTCATTGCAGTGTTTGTGGAAGTGCTCGGCATTCCTGTGCTTCCTGTGGCAATTGGTGTGTATCTGCCTGTTCAGCTCAACGCATGCATCATGGTGGGCGGTCTTGTGAGACTTGTGCTCGACAAGCTCAGACGCAATGAAGAAGAAAAGAAAGCAATTGTAAACGACGGCATACTCTTTTGCTCAGGCATGATTGCAGGTGAAGGTCTTGTGGGCATTTTGCTTGCACTGCTTGCAGTGTTTGGTGTGGGAGAAATGCTCGACCTCTCGGCATATATCCCCCAGAGTGTGTTCTACATCGGCTCACTTGTCATGTTTGCACTCATCATTATGAGTTTACTCAAATTCTCTGTATGGAAGAAGCGCGGATAAGACATGAATTATCTTGACAAAATCCCTGAAAAAAACAAAGACATCAAATGGAATAAAGATGAAAACGGCGCAGTAACACTTGAGATAGAAAACAAAGGTGTGATGAACCGCATTGCTCAGAAGTTGTTTAAAAAACCGAAGATTTCATATATCCACCTCGATGAGACGGGGAGCTTTGTGTGGCCCATGATAGATGGCGCCAAAGACATCTCGGCTATAGGCAAAGAGCTCGAAGAAGAGTTTGGCGAAAAAGCACACCCCCTATATGAAAGGCTCGCAAAATATTTTCAGATACTTGAAAGCTATGGATTTGTCACATTGAAAAATGTGCAGGGTGAAGAAAATGAAAACTAAATTTGACATAAGCGGCATGAGCTGTGCCGCATGCAGCGCCCGAGTGGAAAAGGCGGTGTCGGCACTCGACGGAGTGGATAAGTGCAGTGTGAATCTGCTCACCAATTCCATGACCACCGTGGGCGACGCCACTGAGGCGCAAATCATAGCCGCGGTGCAAAATGCAGGCTATGGCGCAAAGGTGGCAGGAGCCAAAAAACAAGCTGCAACAACTGAAAAGCCGCAAGCTTCTGATTCGCTCAAATCCCGACTTATTGCCTCGGTAATATTTCTGGCAGTGCTCATGTATATATCCATGGGTCATATGATGTGGGGCTGGCCACTTCCTGAATTTTTGGCAAGTGACCATGTGGCAATGGGACTGGCTCAGCTTATTCTCACAGCCATTGTGATGCTGATAAACCAA
>JAFYUA010000221.1 GCA_017549745.1 Clostridia bacterium
AGGGGACACCACATTAACTCCTGCAGTTTCATATTTTGGAGGTTGGGTGTATACTTCCCAAGTGAGATTTATTGGTCCGCTTTTTATAATCTGGCTGTTGTGTTCAAACACCTTGGTTGTGTTTTTTTGAGTGATGAGTTTAATTTGGGATTTTCCTGAATACACCTTTGGCACACCGTTTATGTTTCTTTTTACTGTGTATGATGCATTCAGAGTTGTGAATGGACCTTTTTGTTCAAAGGTTTCAAAATTCAGGTTAGTCATCTGATTTTCCACAGTGTAGCCAAGTGCTTTTGCTTTTTCATAGGTGTATTTTATATATTTGCTGTCATTTAATGCGCTTCCTGTTATATCATTGTGAACATTCGAAAAATGATTACTCAAAAAATTTTGAGCAACATTCAAAGCCTCGTTTGTTGAAGCAGTTGCCATGTATTTATTCATTGCAGACAAAATCATCGAAGCAGCTTCGGCGCGTGTGGTTTTTGCATAAGGTCTAAAGCTTCCGTCGGGGTAGCCGTTGATTATTCCGTCAGAAGTTATTTTAGAAAGCTGGTTAATGTACTTGTATTGAGAGTCAATGTCAGTGAAATTAACCTTTTGGTTGGCAGCACTGCCCGCAGTCAGTCTTGAAAGCATAAGCATGATTTCTTCTCTGGTGACCATATTGGCTGGGCGAAATGTTTTGTCGGGAAAGCCGTCAATTAATCCCGCACCATGGGCGGCATTTATGTTGTTAAAAAAGATGTTGTCTTTTGATACATCTTTAAACACCTGAGAACCTGGATTATCATCTAATCCAAAAGCCCTTGTCACAAGTGCGGCAAATTCACCGCGTGTGATTATGTCATCAGGCATGGAATATCCGTCATATCCGTTCATTACACCCAGAGCTTTCAAAGTTTCTGTTGAATCCTCTGACCAATGACCGTCATTGTCTTTGGAAGTGAGTGTTACGAAATCAAAAGCAAGTGTATTTGAAGATGTAATCAAACTAACACAAAATATAAAAATAAGTACAAAAATAGTTTTTTTCATTTGTTTATATCCTTTCGTGTTGTGTCTGTTTAATTATACTATATTACATGCTTTTTATATAGTATAAATATATGGAATTTTTATGCCAATTTTATGCTTTTCCTTTTGACAAACACAAAGCATTGTGCTATAATAATAGCATAATTGCTCAATTTTAGCAAGGAGGAATATATAATGGACAAGCAAACAGTAATTCAGAGAATTAAAGATGTAGGTATAGTAGCTGTTGTCAGAGCAGAAAATGCCGACAAAGCCATGAAAATTACCGATGCCTGCATAGCCGGCGGTGTTCCTGCCATAGAAATGACATTCACCGTTCCCAAGGCTCACAAGGTTATCGAGGAGCTTTCAAACCACTATTCAGACAATGATATCATTCTTGGTGCTGGCACAGTTCTTGATGCTGAAACAGCTCGCATTGCTATCCTCTCAGGTGCTCAATACATAGTCAGCCCTTATTTTGATGAGGATACCATTAAGCTCTGTAACAGATATGCAATCCCC
>JAFYUA010000222.1 GCA_017549745.1 Clostridia bacterium
CAAATACCCCCATTCCGTCGGTTACCCACAGGAATTGATGATGCTTAAAACCATGTGGTCTTTGCATTTGAGGTTGAAAATAAATCTTGTTGATATTTGTTGGCTCTATTGGAAATATGTTTTTTTTCCTTACGTTGGAATTGATATACATAACACAACATCCTTTTACTAAAATCTGTTATCGCAAACAGTTTTGCGCATGTGTCAGCAATATTATTATACTATTGCAAGCTTGTAGTGTCAATGTTTTTTGAAAGAAAATTCTTTCCTCAAAGTTAAGATTTTTGCAAATTTCTTATATTGCGCGCAATATGATTATATCCGTTGCAAAATGTTACCATTGAAAAACACTTCATCATGCAATATAATTATATTAAGATGATTTAGGTTAATATGAATCATGTTTCGATATAGTTTTACATTATGGAGGATTTATTTATGAACAGCGCGCAATGGCAGGATTCAACCTTTCTTCAAAAAGGCAGGGAGCCTGAGAGAAGCTATTACATACCATTTCAGAGCGAAAATTCAGCACTCACTTTTGCCAAAAATGAGTCAGACAGATATGTATTGCTGAACGGTGAATGGGATTTTAAATTTTATCAAAATTATTATGATGAGGAAGAAAATATCACTCTTTGGGATAAGGTCAGTGTTCCTATGAACTGGCAGATCCTTGGATACGAAAACCCTATGTACAGTGATATGAACTATCCTTACCCGGTTGACTTCCCATATGTTCCCGATGGAAATTCTCTTGGTATCTATCGCAGAGAATTCGAGATAACCTCAGAGTGGAGCAACAAAGAGACATATATGATGTTTGACGGAGTATGCTCTTGCTTTTATTTGTATATAAACGGTGAGGAAATAGGCTACAGTCAGGGCAGTCATATGTCGGCGGAGTTTAACATAACGCCATACATTAAAGAAGGCTCCAATGAAGTTGTTGTAAAAGTTTTGAAGTGGTGTGACGGAAGCTATCTTGAAGATCAGGACTTTTTCAGACTGTCGGGTATTTTTCGTGATGTATATCTTCTGTCAAGAGAAAAAAACCATCTCAGAGACTTCGAAATAAAGACCTCCCTTGACACACTTTCTCTGAGCACAGATTACAAAGGTGTTGTCAGATATAATCTGTATGATGGAGACAAACTGTTGGCTTGCGGTGAGTTTTCAGGAATTCACGAAATAAAGGTAGACAATGCAAAACTCTGGACTGCTGAGACACCCAACCTTTATAATCTGGTTTTAAATGCCGAAGGCGAATATATCCCCGCAAAGGTTGGTTTCAGAACAATTGAAACCTCTGATAATGGGGAACTGCTTATAAACGGAATTTCTGTTAAACTCAAAGGTGTAAATCATCACGACACGCATCCCGACAACGGATATGTTATGACCCGTGATGACCTCAAAAAAGACCTGCTTCTGATGAAACAGCTGAATATAAATTGCATCAGAACCTCTCATTATCCCTCCACAGTTGATTTTATGGAGCTTTGTGATGAAATGGGATTCTATGTGGTTGACGAGGCAGACCAGGAAGCCCACGGCCTCGACATTATGATAGCCAATAACTGGGTTAACCGATTGTATGATGATTCATTAATTGCAGATATGCCGCAATGGAAGGATGCTTTTGTTGAGCGGGCATCAAGGCTTGTTGAACGTGACAAAAACCATCCTTGTGTAATAATGTGGTCAATGGGCAATGAAACATATTACGGCAAGAATATTGACGCAATGATTGAGTGGGTCAAAAATCGCAACACGGCTCCCCTCATCCATTATGAACGCACATTTGAACTTGAAAATGACGCCTGCGGAGTAGATGTAATCAGCAGGATGTATCCGTGGTTTAATGAACTCGACAACCAGATAGCTTCCAAAGATAAAAGACCGTTTTTCATGTGTGAATATGCTCACTGTATGGGTAACGGACCTGGAGAGCTGGCTGATTACTGGGATGTAATCTACAAACACCCCAGGCTCATTGGAGGTTGTATATGGGAATGGGCAGACCACGCCATAAGAAGAGATGGCAAATATCTCTATGGCGGTGATTTTGGTGACATAATTCACAATGGCAACTATTGTTGTGACGGACTTGTGTTTCCCGATCGTTCCTTTAAAGCGGGCACCCTCAATGCAAAAGCAGTTTATCAGAACATCAGAATCACTCCTGTCGACTTGAAAAAGGGAATTTTCAAAATTAAAAATCTCTACGATTTTATACCTCTTTCCGATTTCACTCTTTCCTACACCGCAAGCAAAGACGGAGAGATAATAAATAACGGAAGCTTCAAATTCGATATAGCCCCAAAAGAAGAATGTGAGTTTGCACCCGATTATAATCTTCCGACCGAATGTGAATATGGCTGTTATATTGATTTTTCACTTTGTTCGGATAATGAAGTTCTTTGTCTTGAAAAAGGCTTTGAATTTGCCTCGGTTCAGTTTGAACTTCCGGTTCAGAGAAAGAGCCTTGAAGAAATATCACCATCAAGTGTTAAATACACTGAAGATAATCACAGGTTATACATAGACGGTGAAGGCTTTTCATATGTTTTCAGCAAAATAAAAGGAAATTTTGAAAAAATGACGGTGGACGGCAAGCAAGTTCTTAAAGATCATTGCCGCATGGGAGTGTGGAGAGCTCCCACCGATAATGACTGCGAAATTAAAAAAAGCTGGGGACTTTATGATGACATTTATTCTTCGTGGAATATGAACAGACTTTTCCGAAAGATTTATTCGTGTGAAGTTGCTCGAGGGGAAAAATTCCAAATCGTTGTAAAAGGCAGTCTTGCAGGTGTGGGCAGAATCCCCTTCGCACACTACACAGCTTCATATACCATAGATTCAACTGGTAGAGTCGATGTTGATATCAACACCGAAATATCAGAAAAATGCTGTGAGCTTCCGAGATTCGGATTTGAACTTTTGATGAATCCTGAATTTAAGCGTATCAAATATTTTGGAATGGGTCCGTCTGAAACCTATTGTGATATGCAGAGCCATGGAAAAATGGGATGGTATAATTCGGATGCCGAATCTGAATATGTTCCCTACATCAAGCCTCAGGAGCATGGCAATCATATAAAAACAAAATATCTTGAAGTGACCGATGATGAGGGAGCAGGTCTGGTGTTTGTTGCCGATGCAGAATTTGAATTTTCTGTATCTGAGTACAGCGCCGATCAGCTTTCTGAGGTTACACACAGCTTCGAACTGGAAAAAGAAAACACGACCTTTGTGCGTATAGATTATAAGGTTGCAGGACTTGGCTCAAGATCATGCGGACCTAAACTTGCTGACAAATATAAGGTCAATGAAAAGAGATTCAAGCACAGATTTCATATACTTCCCACAGTCTAAGCTTAAAATTTAAATAAATTAATAAAAAAGAAAGGGAGATTTTAATGAAAAAATTTTTAAGCGTAATGTTGGCAGTGTTTATGCTGCTGACAGCAGTACCGGGCTTTGCTGCCCCACAATTCGATGATAGTGATCTTGCAGATTACACCCAAGTTGACATTAAAAGTGCAAGACATATTAGCGAGACCGGAAATATTGCATTTTCAGGTGACAAAATGTATGTTTACGGCTCGGGTTCCAACTATGTGTTTGTCAGAATAGCAATACCTCAGCCCGAAAGCGGAAAAACATTAGCCAGTTTTGTACTCCGCGCAAAAGGCTGGTATTCTTCAGCCAAAACATCTCTTGTTGCATACAAGTTCGCCGGTGATGACTGGAAAGATACAGAACTTGTTTACAAAGGCGGAGACGCTTCCATTGCGGCACTGTTTACCGACGCAAATCTTTTGCCGGTTGAGTTTGCTCAGGATGGAAGCAATGATACAAAATACAGCTTTGATTTGACCGATTATGCAAACACCTGTCTTGCCAACGGCGACACCGATGTATGTCTTGCATTGACTTGCAGCAGTACATATATGGTATATCCTCCCGATTCAACCTATGGTGCTGATAAGCTCAAAGCATATGTAAGATTTGATGACGCACCTGAATTTGGTTTTGTAAGTTCAACACCCCAAGACGGTGCAACTGATGTTTTACCTTATGCTGACCTTTCCATGACTTTCAACAACCCTGTAAAAAGTGCAGAAGTATTTATAAATTCCAATGCAGTACCACAGGATAAGGTTATTTTTTCCGGTTCAAAAGTAAGCATTAACTATCCTCTTCCCGCTTCAAGCGAATGCACAGTTACTGTTACAGCTACAGACAGTTTCGGCGCTGAAATTACCAAATCAATAACAGTTACCACAACATCAGCCGATTCGATGCTTTATAACGACGGTGATCTCAAAGGCTATGATCAGCTTGCAATAAAAAATGTCCGACACATAACCGAGACTGCAAACACTGCATTTTCGGGTGACAAGAAATACATCTACGGCACAGGTGCAAACTATGCCTTTGTGAGACTTGCAATTCCCGAAACACCTGCGGGCAAACAGATTGGCAGATTTGTTCTCAGAGTTACCGGTTGGTATAGTGACGACAGATGTGCGACAATAGCATACAAATTTGCAGGCGACAATTGGAATGATGAATCCCTTGTCCATGTTGCAGGAGGAAATACTGATGTGGCATCAGCTTTCACTGAGTCAAATAAACTTCCTGTAACATATGTTAAACACGAATCATCCGTTAACTATACCAGATACAATATCGATCTCACCGATTATGTAAATGAATGTATTGCGGCAAATCAGGACGACATCTGTCTGGCACTCACCGCAAGCTACACATATCAGATTTATCCTGCAGATGCATCAAGCAGTACCGACAAAATGAAGGCTTATGTAATATACGAAAATGCACCGGCACTTTCCTTTGAAGACTCCATTCCCGAAAATGGTGCATCGGATGTATCTCCCTGTGAACCTGTTACCGTAAGCTTCAACAACGCAATCGAGTCAGCAGTTGTTAAGGTTAACGGAACAGTTATTCCTTCTAACTGCATTACATATAGCGGCAAAAATGTAAAAATTGATTATGAATTGCCTGCAAACTCTGAATGCAGTCTTGCAATAACTGCAACCGACATTTACGGTTCTGAAACTTCTGAAACTATCAGTTTTACAACGGGCAGAAACGCAGTTGTGAAAGAAGCTGCAGCACTCGAGGCATATTTTGTAAATGGTGATTCATCTACTGCTGTTACAGACTTTTCATCTGATACTCTCTCCCCCAAAACAATTATTTACAAAGTTCCTCTTCCGCAAGTGAAAAGCGGTTCAATCATTGAAAGCTACAAGCTTAAATATACAATAGGCGTATGGTCTTCGGGTGCAATCACATCTCCTGCAGAGGCACAGATTGCAGGCTACAAGCTTCCTTATGACCTCACCCTTGCACAGGTTAAGTATTCTGATATAGAATCTTCTCTTACAGACGCAAACAAAGCCGGTTCTCACAAGGTAACAGAAGAATTAAAGGGTGTATATGCAACAAATACAGCATACACAAGCGCTGAAATGGATATTACAGGCTTTGCAAGAGAAAGCATTGCAGCAGGCAAAGACCATATGTACATTGCTCTTACCGGAACAAATATGAATGTGAAATTCTACGGCACCAAAACAGACGGCGCAGATGTGGAAAATGCTGCAGCAAAATATGCTTATGTTGTAAACAACGCTCCCGAGTTCAAAACATCCGATGTGACCGTAACTCTTTGCGGAAGGAATGTGAAAGAAGTATCATTCATTCTTTCTACAAATCTTGCAAATGTGGCAGATAAAGTAATCATAAGAGACAAAGCAACCAAACAAAAAGCCGAAGCAGTATTTGGTGTGGATTCTTACACAGGAAAAATCTCTCTTGTATCTCCCGCAGCTCTTGCTCAGGAAGTTGAATATGAAGTAGTTGTTCTTTCAGGTGCAGCCGATACATATGGAAACGCTTTGTCTGAAGATCTTGTTGTTGCACAGTTCACAACAGGCATTGACATTGTGACATATCAGCCCAAAATAACGATGGCTGATGCAACAGTTACCGATTTTGATGAATTACAGACCCTTGGCTCTGTACAGGTGGGAGCTTCTGTAAAAGGTGTAACCGTGATTGAAAACAACACTTCAAATGAATTGGTTGTTAATATGATAATTGCAACCTACAAGAGCGCAACAGAACTCTCAAATGTTGAGATTGCGCAGCGCACAATTGCTGCAGAAGCTTCATTAACTATTGAAAGTTCAAATATTACCGTCAACTCGGAGGATGACATTGTAAAAGTATTTGTCTGGGAAAATATGAGCGCACTCAATCCTCTTACCGTGTTTGGAGATTGTCCTGTCAACCAATAAATAAGTTTACTTGTGTAACCGCTGAATAATATGGATTATTCAGCGGTTACTAAAACGGAGGATACTGTTATTATGAAATTTGCAAAACATATTATGTTAATATTTGCTCTTGCATTGACTTTGAGCTATGCTCCGTGTCTGACGCATGCACAAACTGATATGCTGAGTGTAGATCCCGATATCAAAAATTCAACCGTGAGTATAACATATACCGACCGGCTTCATTCGTATGCACAGTTTGCTGTTGCTATCACAAACAACGATGATAATTCAATAGTTTATTTAAATCAGCTCACTTCAGACGAAGGCTTTATTGAGCTGAACGATATACCCGTCAAATCCGACGGTACATACACCGTGGCTGTTTCTGCTATTCACGGCTCAGTGACAGTGTATGATGAATTTGATTTTTACAGCATTGAAACTCTTGAGCAGTTGTGGACTGTTGCAACTGCTCAAAGAGGCTGGGAAGAAGTGAAAGCGCAGTGGGAAACCATTGAAGCGGCATTTAATCTTGACATTGAAAACTTTACATATCTTGATGATTTTGACTTGTTCTTTCAAAGACTCTCAGGCAGCAGAGATGACTATGATTTGACCGACGGTTACAAGGAAGATTTAGGTGAGTTTTCCGACATATGCGAGGAAATCGCACTGTTTGCAGCTCTTCACTCACACACAGACACAGACACTATATCAGTGCTTGTGAGTAAAGCAATGGAATACATTCGTGAAGTGGACAACGATTTCTATGTTGAATTTTCAAAAATAATCGGCAGTGAAGATTATGACGGAGTTATTTTGTGTTTTGCAGCCGACAAAACCGAAGTAAAAGATGTCGACAGCTTGATTGATTCATTAAAAGCTGCAATTGAAAAGAATGATATTACAAAGGTTTTGAGTAGTATCTCCAAGGTAGAACACATAGACGAAATAATATCTATTCTGACCAACGATAAAAACGCCAAACTTCTTGGCATAGAAGAATATGTTGATGAATACAAGGCGTTGCAGTCCAAAACTTTGGTAAATAACGCTCTTTTTTCGGGTGAGTTAAAAACCCTTGATGATTTTAAAAAGATATTTAAAGAAGCAATTGACAAAGCAAAGACCCCCGATGACGATAGTACAAATCAGGATACAAACTCCCCCGGCAAACACACTTCGTCCGGTCTGAGCTCTTCATCTGCTCCTACGGCATCGGTTCGTGTGCCCGAGGCTGAAGGTGAACATAAATTCATTGACCTTGAAAACCACCTTTGGGCAAAAGACAGCATTACAGAGCTGTACAACAAGGGGATTGTTTCAGGCAAATCCGAAGGCATCTTTGCCCCCTCAGACTATATCACCCGTGAAGAATTTGTGAAGATGGCTGTTTTAAGCTTTGGCATTTCCGCTTCAAGTGCAGACAACGGATTTTCTGATGTGGATGCAAATTCCTGGTATTGTCCTTTTGTATCAGGAGCCAAAAATGCCGGTCTGGTTTCTGGAGTCGGCAACGGAATGTTTGGAGTTGGCAAAAATATTACAAGACAGGATATTGCAGTGATTTTGGCAAACTACCTTTCTGTAAACGGGGTTGATACCGCTTCGGATATGACAGTGATAACTGCAACTGACTTTGATAATACAGCGTCTTATGCAAAAGAAGCTGTAACATTTTTGATAAATAACGGAATCATAAACGGTAATGAATCAGGGCTTATATGTCCGAATGATTATGCGACAAGAGCCGAAATTTCAGTTTTGCTTGTTCGCTTCAACAACAAATTTGTTAAGATGGAGGGATAAACTGTGAGAAAGATATGTATATTAACACTCGTGCTATTTATATTGACGCTTATTACTTTTCCGGTATCGTCAATTTCAGCCGAAATCTATGATACAGATATGGCACAAGCTCTCCTTTCCGATCTTGACATTACCTCTCCTGCCGATGATTATAGCATGCCTGTGTCAAGAGGTGATTTTGCCATTTTGCTTGACGGTGCTCTTTCCTTCAATTATTCATCCGATGACAAGGCCTTGCCATTTGGAGATGTTGGAGAGAACATGGAATGCTATGAAAGCGTGAGCAATCTGTATGACTTCGGCATTTTGAGCGCGTCGGATAATTTTTATCCCGAAAGAATGATAAGCGCCGCTGAAGCTGTTAAAATGGCAGTGTGCGCTCTCGGCTATGACTGGTTTGCTGAAAATGTATATGGAGGATATCCCGCAGGATACACTGTTATAGCTTCAAAAGTCGATCTTTTAGAAGGTATCGGCTCTGAAAGCTTTAAGTTGGCTGACGCATATATGCTTATGTATAATATGCTCACGGCGAGTCTCCCTGAAATGGAATTTAAAAATAATGAAGTAAGCTATCGCATCGAGGGCGGAAAAACCCTTTTGGAAACAATGTATGGTATAAGATTCATCAGCGGTGTATTCAACGGAGCGCAGTATTTTGGCGGTGCTGATGGCAACGGTGTAGG